>JASFJF010000206.1:0-6947 GCA_050122255.1 Desulfobacterales bacterium | reverse complement strand
CATGCGGCTTGGTTCGCTCAAACTTCTCCTTCGACATCTTCTCATCCTCCCAATTAAAGATGAACGGGCAACCTGCATAGCACGCTGTCTGAACGATGGTGAGCCATGCAACCAGCCCAGGGTGAGTTGGGTTATTGCCTACCAGCGGAAATGGGCAAAAGCCTTATTGGCTTCAGCCATTTTATGGGTGTCTTCTTTTTTCTTTACGGAAGCGCCTCTTTTGTTGGCTGCATCCAGTAATTCCGCTGCCAGCTTATTGGCCATGCCTTTCTCCGGGCGCTGGCGAGCATAAGTAATTATCCATCGAATGCCTAAAGCGGTTCTGCGGGAGGGGCGTATTTCGGTTGGGACCTGATACGTTGAACCTCCCACGCGCCGGGACTTAACTTCAATCAGTGGTCGAACATTATCCACAGCTTGTTCAAACATCTTCAACGGAGGTTCATTGGTCTTTTCGCCGATGACATCGAGCGCATCATAGAGGGTTGACTCTGCCACGCTTTTTTTCCCATCACGCATAATACAGTTTACAAATTTGGCAACCAATACACTTTTATATTTGGAATCCGGGGTTGTAACGCGTTCCGGAATTTCTCTCCGTCTGGGCATATACTCGATCTCCTGAGTGTCGCTATTAGAATCTATCTCAACAACGCATCTAACACTCAAGAGCGCTGTTGTCGGCCTTCTTTCAATGCTCACATGCTGCAAGTATGCTGCGCTTTTGCACCGGCTCACGCCTTGCTCTTGGGCGTGACCTACTTTTTTTGAGATAGGTTTTAGGTTTCTGCTATCGGCTATTGCTTGTGCATTATTGAATAATGATAAGATCTTTTTGGCACTAACAAATAACGAATAGCGATTAACCAACAACTAGCATCATTTGGGTTTTTTGGCACCGTACTTGGACCGCCCCTGTTTTCGATCTTCGACGCCAAGGGTGTCCAGTGTGCCGCGAACAATATGATAACGAACACCGGGTAGATCCTTGACTCGCCCGCCGCGCACTAAAACTACCGAGTGCTCCTGCAAATTATGTCCGATACCCGGAATATAAGCGGTGACCTCAACACCGGTCGTTAATCTCACACGCGCAACTTTGCGTAAGGCTGAATTTGGTTTTTTGGGAGTTGAGGTGTATACCCGCGTGCACACGCCGCGCTTTTGAGGTGCGCCTTTAAGTGCCGGCGTGGTTACCTTCTGTTTGACCGTCTTGCGGCCTTTGCGAACCAGTTGGTTGATCGTTGGCATATGCTTGTGCTGATCCTTTGTTGTTGTAGATTTACGAATCTGGTAAAATGTCCGTATTTATACAGTGAACGGCCCATTGTCAAGCATTTTGTGTGAAAACCCTTTAAAAAGACCTTCCTTTTTACTCTGTCATTTCAACGGAAACGTCACCGTAATCTTTCAATCCGGTTCCGGCTGGAATCAGGCGACCCATAATAACGTTTTCTTTCAGACCTCTTAACTCATCCACTGCTCCAGTTACACTGGCGTCTGTTAGAACTTTTGTTGTTTCCTGAAACGACGCAGCTGAAATGAAACTGTCGGTACTGAGCGAGGCTTTGGTAATACCCAGAATGAGCGGTTCGGCTGTTGCGGGCTTGCCACCTTTTTCAATTACCGCTTTATTGGCTTGTTCAAATTTAATGCGATCCACCTGTTCCTCGTTTATAAAATCGGTATCCCCCACCTTCAGAATCTTCACTCGCCGCATCATCTGCCGGACAATAACTTCGATATGCTTGTCATTTATGCGCACGCCTTGCAGGCGGTAAACTTCCTGGACTTCGTCGACCAGATAGCGCGCAAGTGCGACTTCACCCTTGATGCTCAGGATGTCCTGCGGAACTGCCGAGCCGCCGATAAGCGGTTCGCCTGCGCGGATGTAGTCGCCTTCATATACGTTTATGTGTTTGCCCCGTGGAATCAGGTATTCTTTTTTATCGCCAACATCCACCGGCGAGATGGTCACTTTTTGCTTGCCTTTTTTGGTGCTTTTGGCGATCGATACATAACCGTCAATTTCACTCAGTACCGCTACCTCTTTTGGTTTCCGCACCTCAAAAAGCTCTGCCACTCGCGGCAGCCCGCCGGTGATATCTTTGGTTTTGGTTGTCGCCCGGGGCAGTTTGGCAACCACATCGCCGGCTTTGACCGCATCGGCCTCCTCAACCAGCAATATGGCGTTGACCGGCAAAATATAACGGGCCATTGCCGACGATCCGGGAAGCTTGGCGGTCTTGTTGTCTTTGTCTTTAATCGATATCCGTGGTCGCTCGTCGCCGCTTCTAGATTCGATAATGGTCTTACTCGATTTTCCAGTTATCGGGTCCACTTTTTCCTGCATGGTCTGGCCGCCGATGATGTCTCCAAATTTTACGGTGCCATCGACCTCAGAGATAATCGGCGTCGTAAAAGGATCCCAGGTGGCCAGCAAATCACCGGATTTGACTTTGCCTCTGTCTTTGACCTTTATGTGCGCCCCGTAAATGACCGGGAAGGTTTCAAGTTCACGCCCTGTTTTGCTGACGATGGTGAACTTGCCGCCGCGCCGGTTCATCACCACCAGCTGGCCTTCGGAATTACTGGCAACATTCAGATCGATATATTTGATGGTGCCGTCCGTTCGAGCGCGGATATCCGCTTGCTCTACACGCCGGCTGGCCGTTCCACCGATATGAAACGTGCGCATGGTCAGCTGAGTGCCCGGTTCCCCAATGGATTGTGCCGCCAGGATCCCGACGGCTTGACCGATTTCGACCGGCCGTCCATGTGCCAGGTCGCGTCCGTAGCATTTACTGCAAACACCTCTTTTTGCTTTGCAGGTCAACACCGATCGTATCTTGATATTGGTAATGCCGGTCTCTTCAATTTTCTGGACCGCAGCCTCGTCAATATCATCGCCAACTTTAGCCACAACTTCATCGGTGTAAGGATCATGAATATCTTCTAGCAACGTTCGCCCTAAAATGCGCTCGCCCAGACGTTGAATGATCTCTCCACCCTCCATCAACGGTTCGACCTCAACCCCCAGGGTTGTGCCGCAATCGAACTCGGTGACCACACAATCCTGAGCAACGTCGGCAAGCCGCCGGGTCAGATAACCGGAATTGGCAGTTTTCAGGGCAGTATCAGCCAGGCCTTTGCGGGCGCCGTGGGTTGAAATAAAGTACTGCAGCACAGACAGCCCCTCTCGAAAGTTCGCACTGATGGGGGTTTCAATAATTTCACCGGACGGTTTGGCCATCAGCCCCCGCATTCCCGCAAGCTGTCGCATTTGATCTTTGCTGCCCCGCGCACCGGAGTCTGCCATCATAAAAATCGGGTTGAAACTTTCAGCATATTCCGGCTTCTTTTTCTTGGACGTAGCCGGCTTGCTACCTTTATCAACAGCTGGCTCCAGTTTCATGGCTTCCATCATTTCATTGGCGACATCATCGGTTGCTGTGGCCCAGATATCGACGACCTTATTATATTTTTCCCCCTGGGTGATAAGACCTTCGGTGTACTGACGCCCGATTTCTGAAACCTGGGCCTCAGCTTTTTTTAAAATCTCCCATTTGGCCGACGGTATGATCATATCGTCAATCGCAATGGACAGTCCGCCCTGGGTCGAATATTTGTAACCGACATCTTTAAGCCGATCCGAAAGAATGACGGTGGCCTTGGGCCCCAGATTCCGATAAACATAATCCACCAGCTGGCGCAGCATTTTTTTGTCCATCACCTCATTGACAATGTCAAAGGGAATGGCCGGTTCCTTGGAAATGATTTCAAAAATATGATAGGCATTGTCGGCATAGATGATGTCACTGTTGCTGCCGGCATTGAGTGAAAACAAGGCCTCGATGTCGGCTTCGCGGCATGCAAATACGCTGCGAAACTCATTGAAGCTGAGTTTTCCAATCAACCCTTTATTCTCCGCATCCGGGCTTTGAGAATATTTTTTGACGAGATTGACAAACTTGCGACCGGCATTAATCTGCTCGATAACCTCGGCAGCCGCTTCTGCAGTTTCAACCTGGATGTGGGCTAATTCCAAAATATCCACCTGGGGAATAATGTCCCATAAAAGCACCCGCCCAACAGTTGTTTCATAACGTTGCCCGTGCATGCGAACCGTAATTTTGGCATGCAAATCAACTTCTTTGGCATCGAAGGCTGTTTGAACCTCGTCGACATTAGCAAAAATTTTGCCTTCACCTTTGCGTTTGTCGACACCCCGAGTCATATAGTAGGTGCCCAGCACAATATCCTGGCTGGGTACAATAATCGGGCTACCGTTGGCCGGTGATAGGATATTGTTGCTAGAAAGCATCAAAACCCGGGCCTCGATCTGGGATTCAACCGAAAGCGGAACATGCACGGCCATTTGATCGCCGTCAAAGTCGGCGTTGAAGGCCGTACACACCAGCGGATGCAGCTGAATGGCTTTTCCCTCTATCAAAATGGGCTCAAAGGCCTGAATACCAAGCCGGTGCAGCGTGGGTGCACGGTTCAGCAGCACCGGATATTCTTTGACCACCTCATCCAGTGTATCCCAGACTTCCGGAATTTCGCGCTCCACCATTTTCTTAGCACTTTTAACTGTGGAAACGAGGCCTTTTTGTTCCAGTCGGAAATAAACAAAGGGTTTAAACAGCTCGAGCGCCATCTTTTTGGGCAACCCGCACTGGTGTAATCTTAAATCCGGTCCAACGGTAATAACGGTACGACCGGAATAATCGACGCGTTTACCCAGCAAGTTTTGCCGAAATCGTCCTTGCTTGCCTTTCAAGGTGTCGCTCAGTGACTTTAAGGGTCGCTTGTTGGTCCCGGTGATTACGCGGCCATGCCGGCCGTTGTCAAACAGGACGTCAACGGATTCCTGAAGCATCCGTTTCTCGTTGCGCACAATAATTTCTGGGGCTTTCAGATCGATCAAGCGCTTTAAGCGGTTGTTGCGGTTGATCACGCGACGGTATAGATCATTGAGGTCGGATGTGGCAAAACGGCCACCCTCCAGAGGCACCAGCGGTCGCAGGTCAGGTGGAAGGACCGGGATGACCTCCATGATCATCCAGATCGGATCAACGCCGGACTTGCGGAAGGCATCAACAATTTTCAGCCGTTTGGATAGCTTCTGTCGCTTGGCAATGGATCCGGTCGCTTTGATATCGGCTTTCAGTTCGGTGTATAATTCCTCCAGATTAATGTTTTGCAGAAGGGTCTGAACCGCTTCGGCGCCGATGCCGGCCTCGAACTTGGTACCATATTCTTCCAGAGCTTCCATGTATTTTTCATCTGACAGCAACTGGCCTTTGGTCAGGGGCGTATTTTTAGGGTCCAGCACGATGTAGCTGTCAAAATAAAGAACCTTTTCCATATTTTTTAGAGTTAAATCCAGCAGGTTGCCGATTTTACTGGGCAGGCTCTTAAGAAACCAGATGTGTGAGACGGGTGTGGCCAGCTCGATATGCGCCATGCGCTCGCGTCGCACTTTGGATTGAATGACTTCGACGCCGCATTTTTCGCAAATAACACCCCGGTGCTTCATACGCTTGTATTTGCCGCAATTGCACTCATAATCCTTGGTGGGTCCGAAAATTTTGGCACAAAACAGCCCATCGCGCTCGGGCTTAAATGTGCGGTAATTGATGGTTTCCGGTTTTTTGATCTCACCGTGCGACCATTTTCTGATTTGTTCGGGCGAAGCCAGCGCAATTCGAATACCAAAGTACTTTCGTGGATCGGTTGGTTTGGCAAAAAAATCATAAAGAGTTTCCATTGTGATTTCCTATATTTTTTGGTTGAGTTGAAAATCTACCCCGCCAATATGTTTAATGCCATGCTTAACTCTTGGTTTCCAGCTCGCTTTCTTCCAAAAGCGCGATATCCAGCCCCAGGGCCTGTAATTCCTTAGTCATAACCCGGAAAGATTCAGGAATCCCGGGTTCCAGAACATTTTGACCCTTGACTATTTTCTCATACATGCGTGTTCGACCGGCCATGTCGTCGGACTTTACAGTCAAAAATTCCTGCAACGCATAAGCTGCCCCATAAGCCTCCATTGCCCAGACTTCCATTTCTCCCAAGCGCTGGCCGCCGAATTGGGCTTTTCCGCCCAGCGGTTGTTGCGTCACCAGTGAGTATGGGCCTATTGAACGGGCATGAATTTTATCATCGACAAGGTGATGCAACTTCATGACATACATGGTCCCCACGGTGACTTTATCATCAAATGGCTCACCGCTACGGCCATCGAAAAGCGTTTCCTGACCACTTTCGTCCAGCCCGGCTTCTTTCAGCAACGCCTTTATTTCATCTTCCTTGGCACCATCAAAGACCGGAGTGGCCATATGGACGCCGTCATTGTAAAAGGCTGCAAAATCGACAAGCTGTTTTTCGTCCATATTGTCTATTGCTTTTCGCTGCGCTGGAATGGCAAAGATTTTCTTCATTTTATCGCGCAACGCTTGGTATTTTTGTTCCAGGACCAGCATATTCAACTGTTCACCAAGGCCCTTGGCAGCTAAACCCAGATGGATTTCCAATATCTGACCGACATTCATTCGCGATGGAACACCCAGCGGATTGAGCACCATGTCAACTGGAGTGCCGTCTTCGAAGTAGGGCAGATCCTCAATTGGCAATATCCGGGATACAACGCCCTTGTTGCCGTGGCGGCCGGCCATCTTGTCTCCAACCGACAGCTTGCGCTTCATGGCCACATACACTTTAACCATCTTGATGACACCCGGTGGAAGATCATCTCCTTTTTCGTATCGACTGACCTGTTGTTCAAATGCCAGACGACAGAGTTCGCGTTGGTCCCGATAACGCTCCAGGATTTCGTGAACCTGTTGACTGACTTTAGGATCTTTGACAACAAGACCTTCCAGCTGGGCCAAAGGAACCTGAGCCAGGATGTCATTCGAGATCTTGGCCCCGTTTTCAACGTA
>JASFJF010000205.1:0-7009 GCA_050122255.1 Desulfobacterales bacterium | reverse complement strand
TTGATCTGATCGATAACACCCGGCCCGGCCGGCATCCCCATCCGGGTGACGCCGCCCTCTAAAGCAGGGCCGGCGGCGCCGGCACAGGCGATCAGCCAGTTTTCGTTTCCCAGCAGCACCTCGGCATTGGTGCCCACATCCACCAAAATGCTGGTCTTGCGGTTTCGGTAAATCCCGGAAAAGAGGGCTCCAGCAACCAGATCTCCTCCGAAGTAGCTTCCAATATTGGGAAAAATCAGTGCCCTTGCCCGGGGATTGACCCGCAGGCCCAAGGCGGCGGCTTTAATGACGCCGGGATTGTTGGTCACGGGAATATAAGGCTCTCGAATGATCCAGCGGGGCGTCAAGCCCATAAAAAGGTGGGTCATGGTGGTATTGCCGGCCACAGTAATGGCAAAGATGTGCTCGGGCGTAAGCTGCTGAGAATAGCACAATTGGGCAATGGCGCTGTTTAGGCCGCTAATAATCAGATCATTTAAATGCCCCAGCCCATTCTCATTTTCGGCAAAATGAATACGGCTCAAAACATCAGGGCCGATGGTTTCCTGAGGATTATCAAAGGCCGAATCTGCCATTGGGCGGCCTGATGCCAGATCCACCAGGCGCAACATGACCCGGGTGGTTCCCAGGTCTACTGCCAGGCCAGCACATATTTGCATATCCCTTGTAACTTGAATATCGACCAGTACCCACTGATTTTTTTCTTTAAAAAGAACACAGCAAATGTTGAAGTCATGGTCACGCAGGATTTTAGGTAAGGTTTTTAAAACCGTTAGGTCGATATCAACGGCGGCTGTATTCAGCCGGGATTTTAATGCCTGCAACAGTCGTTCAGCATCGGCGGTGTTATCATTGAGACTCGGTTCATCTAGTTGAACAATTTGAATCCAGGGGGGGGCCTTTTCATTCATGTTTTCTTTGATTGCCTGCCGGGCAGGGTTATCGTGGGGGCTGTAGCATCAAAAGGCGTATGTTCCATGACATCTGAACACTAACACCTGACACCTCTTTTCTGCTGGCACCCGATCACTGATACCTGGAACTCAGGTTAAATTAGTTTTTGCAGCTCCGCCATAATGCGGTTCATTGACTCTCCAGCAGGCCCTTTAATGATATAGTCGCTGATTTCCCCGGTTAACGGGGTGCTTTGCGGATTAATTTCGATTACAATTGCGCCGGTCTCTTTGGCGACCACCGGCATCATAGCGGCCGGGTGAACCATGGCCGAGGTGCCGATCACCAGCATAATATCACAATCTGTTGCCACCTGCCGTGAGCGCCAGAGAGCTTCCTGCGGTATCAATTCGCCAAAAAAAACCGCATTGGGCCGCAAAATGCCACCGCAATGGCAGCGCGGCGGTATTTCACTGACATCCACACGTCGGGTTTCAATATGCGTGTCGCATTGCATGCACCGCTGCCAGGCAAAGGTCCCGTGAAATTCGATCACATCTGTATTACCGGCCATTTGATGTAACCCATCAATGTTCTGAGTAATGACTGTTTGCAATTTTCCCAGCGCCTCCAGTCGCGCCAGGCCTTTATGGCAGTCATTGGGCTGTGCCTGGTCGACAACGTCTTTCATGTCTTTGATCAAGAGCCTCCAGACTTTGGCCGGATCCTGCATGAAAGCGTCAATGTGGGCGACTTCCATAGGATCCATTTTTTCCCACAACCCGCCCTTTCCTCGAAAGGGTGGAATCTTGCTTTCAATCGAGGCGCCTGCGCCGGTGAGCGCGCTGGCCATTTTGGCTCGAGCCAGATCGACGGCCGCCCTTTTAATCAAATCATCCATCATGTTTTATTATTCATAATCGTAATTTTAAATATTACGGTTTTGCAGAAAGCTCAGGTGATGTCTATACAACCACGAAGAGCACAAAGGACACGAAAGGATAAAAGTAGATTATGGATTACAAACCACAAGCCAAAGAGATTATGCTTTAAGTTTTGTATTTTGATATTTTAATTTGTTTCGGATTTCGGATTGCGATATTCGGATTTTAGCGTAACCTGACAAGGTTTAGCTATAGATTGAATATCATATCGGTGGCCACACCGACGCATTCGATCTGAAGGCCGCGTTCATCAAGGTGCTGCTGACAGATGCTGACCATGTCATCCATCTGTTCATCGGTGCGTTCCTGGTTTATATGGAACAGTCCCAATTTTTTTACGCCTGCCTGTTGGGCCAATTTAAGAACATCCTTATATTCCGAATGTCCCCATTCGATAAAAGTCTGGTATTCTTCAGGCGTATACTCACTGTCGTGAATTAAAAGATCCGCACCTGCGGCAAAATTCACATAATCTTGAAACGGCCGTCCGCCCGTATGGCGATACCCGAGCTCATTGTCCGTCAGAAAAACAAAGGTCCTGTCGTCTTCAATAAATTTATAGCCGCTGCCGCCGTTCGGGTGACTGATCGGTATGGGGATGATCGATACTGAACCGATGGAAAATTCCTGAGGGCAGGATCTTTCATATGTCATCTGCGCTTTGACGTCAGCGTATTTTACTGGAAAATTGGGAGGTGCCATAATCGTTGATAAAATAGTTTCTATAAACTGACTGTGAAACGGACAACCGTGCATCAAAAGATGGGCATTTTTTGCATACAGGGGTTTGAAGAACGGAAAGCCCATTAAATGGTCCCAATGGGCATGGGTAAAAAGAAAGTTGATGTTAAGCGCGTTTTCTTCTACCAGTTTGTTTCCAAATCTGCGAATTCCAGTACCCGCATCGACCGCAATGATATCGCCGCTTTTGGTTCGAATCTCCAAACTGGTGGTATCCCCACCGTATTTAAGATACGATTTGCCCGAAACCGGAATAGAACCCCGCGATCCCCAGCATGTGATTTGCATCTTGGACCTTTCAAGAAAGATTCAATTACCTGAAAATGCAATATGATTCTTTTTGTCAAAACATCTTGCACCACAAAGGGCACGAAGAACACGAAGAATGCAATATTTTTTTGGTTTTAAAACTTCGTGTCCTTCGTTGTTCTGTCGTCAATGTTTTAATTCACCGTAAAATGTATGCCAGATTCCTTTATGAGTCCAGCTTTTTAATATTTTGGCCGGCAGGCGCTCTATTTCAATTTTTATCTGTTTGGCTTCGCTGCGCATAAGACCAGAGAGGACAAAGCATTTTTTGGTTCTGAAACCTACTGATTGAATCAGCTTTTGCATAACCGCGTAGTGGACATTGGCTATCAGCAGGTCTGCCGGGCAATCAATAAAGTCTTCAGCATATCCCTGCACGACTGCCACCTGTTTGACAAGACCGTTAAGGCGGACGTTTCTTGCCGCCGTGGTGGCCGCCAGCAAATTCAGGTCAACTGCAAGATTTATCGGGCAGTTCAGACGCGCAGCGGCCAAGGCCAATATACCGGTGCCGGTACCTAAATCCAGGGCGCTCCTGGGCGAGTGGCGCCGGCATGCCAGCTGGAGAGCGTCGAGGCAATTACGGGTGGTGGGATGGGTGCCGGTGCCGAAGACCAGTCCGGGATCTAAAATTAAGGTGTGTTGCCCCGAGCAGCTTTGATCACGATTTTCCCACGGCGCTATGATCTGAAAGGGCCCGTAATGAAAAGAATTGAAATCTGTCCCCTGCCATTGCGCGTAGGGCATGTGATAAC
The DNA here is from genome assembly GCA_050122255.1 of Desulfobacterales bacterium. Classification (GTDB taxonomy): domain Bacteria; phylum Desulfobacterota; class Desulfobacteria; order Desulfobacterales; family JAHEIW01; genus JAHEIW01. Next base: position 3,366 of record JASFJF010000205.1, on the reverse strand, counting down.
TGTCGATCAAGCAAAGCTGCGGCTGCGACTGTAAAAGAATCTGAACTTCCTCCAAAGCAGGTCGAGAAAAGAAAAGAAACGAAGAATCGTCTTCTTCCCAGTTGCCGATAAAACTACTTTTGTTGATTTTTTCCTGAGATGTTATCCGGCCGTTCAGATGGTAAATATACAGTTCATCATAGGGGCGCGGACCGGATTTTTCGGGGATAGGACGCGGGTTTTGTGCGCTATTCATTTTTGGGCAACTGATCTAAATACCACTCCATAGGGTCCAGCAATTTAAAACCCAGGTTTTTTAATTTCTCTTTTATATGGGCAACATTTAAGGTTAATAGATACGGAAAAACGGCGCGTTTATTTTTTTCCCAATAGCGGGCCACCAGAACGCTGCCAAAGGAGATGTTTTCCTCAGTGATGGCATCAACAATCTTTTTTAACTGACCGACTTTTTCTTCCACTAATATGCACAGCAAGGTACCCGGTTGGCCAATTCCCAGAACATTTATGAAGGCTCGCAGTAGATCTCGGACCGATATAATCCCGGTTATGGTGCCGTCTTCATTTACAACCGGCAGTGCGCCCACGCGAGCATCCTGAATGAGCAGCAAGGCATCCTGAATGGTGTATGCTGGAGAAATGGTGAGTGGGTCCTTGGTCATGATGTCTTTTATCTTCAATTCCGTAAAATTTTTCTTTTCTTCTTCACTGGGGGAAGTCTTAAAAAATTTATAGGGCAATGCGCTTCTGATATCCCGATCCGTTACAACACCAACGAGACGGTTTCCGGATTCGATTACCGGCAGGTGCCGTATTTTATTTTCGGCCATCAATTCCTGGGCCTTAAAAAGACCATCATCGGGTTCAACGGTAATTACCTTGCGGGTCATGGAGTTGCTGACGAACATAATAATTTCTCCTTTGCCAGTGTTATATCTGGCAATGCTGTTGATTAAGCCTCCAATAAAGCATTTATATGATTACGGGCCAATTCCGGCAGGCGCCTGATCGAATATCCGCCTTCGAGCACCGATACCAGCCGGCCCTGGGAATGCTCAGCAGCCAGTTGAACAACCAATTTGATAATCCAGGTAAAGCCATCGCTTGTCAGCTTGATGTCCGACATATTATCTTCGATGTGGGCATCAAAACCGGCTGAAACCAGGATAACCTGCGGTTTAAAGTCCGCAAAGACCGGCACCAGATCCCGTTGCAGTGCTTGCTTGTATTCGTTATCCCCCTGGCCGGGCAGCATCGGTGTATTTTTAGTGTAACCATGCCCGGCATCTTTGCCTGTTTCAAATTCACGACCGGTTCCGGGATAAGCAAAGGTCGGATGTTGATGAATGGAATAGTAAAACACCGTGGGGTCTCGCTCAAAAATGTGCTGGGTTCCATTACCATGGTGAACGTCAAAGTCGACGATGCCCACTCGTTGAATGCCCCATTCCCGCTGAATGTAGCGGGCCGCTATGGCCACGTTGTTAAAATAGCAAAATCCCATGGCCTGGCTAACTTCAGCATGATGGCCAGGCGGTCGAACGGCGCAAAAAGCATTGTCCAGTTCGCCTTCCATAACCCGTCGCGTGGCCTCCAACACGCCCCCCACTGCCAGCAAAGAAACCTCGTAAGTTACCGCGCACATCTGATTGTCGGGACTATCAAAGATGTTGCTGCCACTGCTGCAGGCTTCCTGCAAGCGCTTGATGTATTGGGGGTCGTGCACGGTTTCCACCCATTTCAAATCTGCCGGCACGGCCTTTATTAACGTGAGATGCTCAAGCAGGCCCGCCTCCTGGATACCCCTGTAAACGGCTGGTAGGCGATCCGGCACCTCTGGATGATAGTTCCCGGTTAGGTGCTCCTGGTATCTGTCATCATACAAAAAGCCTGTTCTCTTGCTCATTGATTTTCCAGTCCGTGTCAGTTAATCTTAGTCAACGCTCACAGAAGGCATAAAGCATAATTTGCAGAGGGCATGGCGCACAACGTATGTTGATTTCGGGCAAAAGGCTTGGATTTAAGCTCAAAGCCCCGGAGTAAGCTGCACCATGCGCTTTATCCAATGCGGGCTTTAGGCGACGATTTTGTCAAAAATGTCAAAAGCTGCTTTGACCGATATACTATTTTCAGGCATTTCAATGGTCGGGCGGCCGTTGAAATCAAAATCATATATGAGATCATCCGCCGGAACGGATCCAATCAGCTCAAGATTGGCTTCTTTGAGTTTGTTCATGACCGGTTCGGGCGGTTTTTCCCGTGCCTGATTGATTACCAGGTAGCTTTTGCCGATACCGATATTCAGACAGCGGGCCAATTCATCTATACGTACCGCTGCCTGTAGCCCCCGCCTGGAAGAATCCGATACAATCAAAAGGATATCGACGTCTTTGGTCGTCAACCGGCTGATATGCTCCATGCCGGCCTCATTGTCCATTACGATATACGGATAATTGCCGGACAGGCGTTCTAAGTAATTGGTCAGCAGCGTATTGGCTGCGCAATAACAGCCGGCACCCTCCGGCTGACCCATTACCACCAGATCATAACCGTCAGCTTCAATCACCGCTTGCTCAAGCTTCATTTCCATAAATATATCTTTGGTCATGCCACTGGGGACATCGCCTTTTTTCATGTCTTCACGGGCACCGCCCAGGGTACTGCCGAGCTCGAGACCGAGGACTTCGTTCAGATTGGCATTGCAATCGGCATCCACCGCCAGAATCGGCGTTTTATTTTTTTTCAATAAAAATTTTATCAGAAGACCGGCCATGGTGGTTTTACCGGTTCCACCCTTGCCGGCAAGTGCAACTGAATATGGCATTGTCGTCAGCTTCCTTTCAATAAAATTTGAATCGTAGTTGTTAGGGTAAGGTAGATTACGCCTTCAGTCAAGGGCGTATTTAAGGTCGCTTGCAAACTGCTTGAAAAGTAGCCCATCGTGTGATAACTCCAACTCTCGTTGTCCAAGTGTAACCAACCTTAGCTATTTGTACGGGGGGAGGATAAACATGGATTTTGAACTGACAAAATCGCAAAAAGAGATACAGAAAGCGGCACGCGAATTCGCCCGAGGTGAATTTGACAAGGAGCTTGCACTGGAGCTGGACCGCAAACACGAATTTCCCACCCAAATTTGGAAAAAAGCCTGCGATCTGGGTTTTGTAGGGGTGCATTTTCCCGAAGCCTATTCCGGCCAGGACCTTGGTGTTCTTGAAAATATTATTATCGCCGATGAATTTTGTGCCAGGGATTCATCAATCGGAGCTGCAATTATTTTGTCCAGTTTTGCATGCGAGTGTGTGCTGCGTTTCGGTAGCGAAGAATTAAAACAAAAATTTCTACCAGCGGTTGCCGAAGGACAGATGT
>JASFJF010000204.1:0-7016 GCA_050122255.1 Desulfobacterales bacterium | reverse complement strand
CCCAGGCCGGCTTAAGACAGGTACAGGTGAAACCGAAAATCGGACTGGATTTTGCGAGAATCATGCGCGGCTTTTTACGGCTTGACCCGGATATCATCATGATCGGCGAAATGCGAGACCGTGAAACAGCCGCCATCGCCATCGAGGCCTCCTTGACCGGCCATCTGGTGTTGTCTACGCTGCACACCAACAATGCCCCAGAGACGCTCACCCGCTTACTGGATATGGGCATGAATCCGCTGAACATCGCCGATTCGTTTCTGGCGGTACTGGCCCAGCGTCTTGTTCGAAAATTGTGTCCTGATTGCGTTGAGACTTACCACCCGGATCAAGAAGAGTTTGACTTTATCGTCAGGGACTACGGGAAAAAATCGTTTCCGGCACTGGGTGTCGAGTATGATTCCAGCTTCGAACTGCATCGTTCGCTCGGATGCGAAAAATGCAATGGCTCCGGGTACCTGGGGCGGATGGGCATCCATGAATTAATTGAAGGCACACCGGAAATAAAAGTGTTGATCAAAAAACAGGCAACCTCTCAGGATCTGGCCAAACAGGCGGTCAAAGATGGCATGACGACATTGAAGCAGGACGGTATTCACAAGGTTTTTAAAGGCTTCTCGGATATGCGTGAAGTTCGCCGGGTCTGCGTCGAATAAACCTCAAAGGTGAAAGATATGGAAAAAAAAGCTCTGGTGGTGGATGCAGACTATTTTTTTGTGGAATTTGTCAGCGAATTGCTTGCCAAACGAGGTTATGCCGTCACCAAAGCATATGACGGCAAAGAGGGTATATCCAAATTGGAGGACCTGCCACATGATGTCATGTTTGTGGATCTTGTCATACCAAAGGTCGACGGCAGCCAGTTTATTGACTTTGTGCGCCTCAAATACGGACCCAATCATTTTCCGATTGTGGCCCTATCGGGCGTAATGGTCGAGCAACTCGGCAGTCTCAATGAAATCGGTGCTGATTATTATATGGCCAAAGGACCGATTGACAAACTGACCGTCCAATTAAACGGGCTTATGGCGGAAATTGAAACGCGACCGCAATCCCCGCCGGATCAGGCTAAAGTTATGCACACCGGCGGCGTCTATCCTCGGCGCGATGCGGTTGGATTGCTAAACGCTTTGAAATTTCATCAGGCGATTATTGAAAGTATGGGTGTTGGCGTTATCGTGGTCGACACCGACACCCGCATTGTGAACGCAAACCCCGCTGCCCTTGAAATCCTCGGTCAATCCCCGATGGATATCCTCAATCACCCGGTGCTTGACATCTTCCAGCTGGAAACCAAGCCCAAACTGGTAAGCGCCCTCAAGCAGGTCGCACAACTACCTGATCGGTCCCAAATGAGCTTTGTATCAGACTTTAAAAATCGTACGATCCGGATCAGCTTATCGCTTATATCGCTATCTTCAGGCAGTGCCGGTTGGATCCTTGTTTTGGTAGATACAACCGGTGCCTGAAGGCGTTGCAAAGGCAAAATCTGCTTTTAAATCCGGCGCCTGCCATTCGGTTCTCAAATACTCAGTTCCGTAATCACTGTCTTGTGAAACTGTATTCACTTGAAGCCAGCGTCTTTATCTGGTAGAAAATCAAATTTAAGCAAAATCCTCGTTTTGTGTTGCAGATAACCTCTTGGCGCTAAGGGGGGCTTTATGGTGCAGGTGGGTATTGTCGGTGCCACCGGTTACGCGGGGGCGGAGCTGGTTAGAATCCTTGGCGGGCATCCTCAGGTTGAACTGAGTATTTTAACGTCACGCCAATTCGCAGGGCTGAAATTCGACCGGGTTTACCCGGCATTGGCCGGGTGCGTCAACTTAACCTGCGAGGAATTGGATGTTCAAAACGTTTGTAATCGTGCTGAGATAGTTTTTGTAGCGCTGCCGCACCAACTGCCCATGACCCTTGTGCCGCAGCTTCTGGAGCGTGGAGTTCGGGTGGTTGATTTGTCCGCCGATTTTCGTTTTAACGATCCCGCTGTCTACGAATCCGCATACCAGCCACATACGGCCAAGGATTTGCTCGATCAAGCCGTTTATGGTTTAAGCGAAATTTATGCCGACGCCATCCGCACCGCTGATCTGATCGGCAATCCGGGCTGTTACCCGACCAGTGCGCTGTTGCCCTTGATTCCGCTGGTGCGGAAAAATCTGTTGAACTTGGATAACCTGATTGTCGATTCAAAATCCGGCGTCAGCGGTGCCGGAAGGTCCCTGTCGATCACCAGTCATTATTGTGAAGTCAACGAATCATTTAAGGCTTATAAGGTTGCCAGCCATCGTCACAATCCGGAGATGAACGTCATATTGAGCCGGGAAGCCGGCCGGACGGTTGAACTGACATTTGTTCCTCATCTGGTACCCATGAGTCGGGGCATGTTAACCACGATCTACACTTCTCCCAGCAGCAAGTTGCAGGAGGTGGATATTCGCAAATGCCTTCAAAGCACGTACGCCAATCATGCGTTTGTTCGTTTATGCCCTGATGGGCGAGGACCCAACACCTTGCATGTCAAAGGTACCAATTTCTGTGATATCGGATTCCGACTGGATCCCAACAGCAATCGCCTGATCCTCATATCCGCCATCGATAATCTGGTAAAAGGCGCTGCCGGCCAGGCGGTCCAAAATATGAACATCATGCTGGGTTTAGATGAAACCATCGGTTTGAATCCCGTACCGTATCCGCTCTGAATTCAAGTTATTTGTTATTGGTTATCCATTATTAGTTATTGACTTTTTGTCTGGAATGAATTGTATGTAACAGGTATTATCCGCCAAACCCCAAAAAAACCAATAACCAAAAACCAACAACGGTAAACCATTGCTAAAGGAGGACAAAGATGACAGCAAAGTTGATCAAGGGAACAGAGATCCGCGAAGAGATTCTTAAAGAAATTGCCGCTGAAGTAAAAGAAATCAAAGAAAAACACGGTGCCGTTCCCGGCTTGGTAACCATATTGGTCGGGGAAAATCCAGCTTCCATTTCTTATGTCACTCTTAAAATCAAAACCGCCAATCAGCTGGGTTTCAAAGAAATTCAAGACAGCCAATCTGATGACATTTCCGAGGAAGATCTGCTGAGCCTGATCGACAAATATAACAACGATGATTCGATTAACGGCATTCTAGTCCAGCTTCCGCTTCCCAAGCATTTAGATGAAAAAAAGGTGCTGAACGCCATCGATCCGGACAAAGATGTGGACGGATTCCATCCGGTAAACGTCGGCCGCTTGATGATAGGGGGCAAGGAAGTCAAATTTCCGCCCTGTACGCCCGCCGGGATTCAAGAGATGATCGTGCGTGCCGGAGTGGAGACCAGCGGGGCCGAAGTGGTTGTTGTGGGTCGCTCTAACATTGTTGGCAAACCGATCGCCAATATGATGCTGCAGAAAGGTGATGGCGCCAATTCAACCGTTACTGTCGTTCACACCCGCACCAAGGATCTGGCCGCGCATTGCAAGCGGGCTGATATCCTGGTTGTGGCTGCCGGTGTACCGGGTCTGGTCAAACCCGAGTGGATCAAACCAGGGGCATGCGTGATTGATGTCGGTGTCAACCGTGTCGGTGAAAAAATCAGTGAAAAAACAGGTAAAAAAATTGCGATTTTAAAAGGTGATGTGGATTTCGATGAGGCCAAGGAAATTGCGGGTTCGATCACCCCGGTTCCCGGTGGTGTGGGACCCATGACGGTTACGATGTTGATGAAAAATACGCTGAAATCCCTGAAATTTAAGCTCGGCCTGGAATAATGCCTCCCCCCCGCAAACCTGCTAAAAAAGAGCTAAAGTTCGCATAACGGGGGGCCGATATAGCACATAGATCGAAATACATATATTGACAAATAAACTGCACCCTAATATATTGTTATTAGGACAATATTGATATTCGAAAGGGCAAAGTCACCGAAAGATGGCGACGCAAAACCATGGGTCTAACGCCTTAGCGGCCAAGATTGCCAGGTTGCCGATAATGTTAAAGAGAACGCTTTTGGGTGATCACGCCGAGAGGCGTTCTTTTTCGTTTGTGCCTATGGGTATGGTAAAATAATCAGGTAGCTACAGCCGAATTACCAAAGTTGTTTGCACTCTTGACAGGCGCACAGCGGATATGATACCAAACAATCCCAAAATACCTGTCGCTCAAACATCTTTCCCATATCCGTTGGTCCCAATTATCTTCGGTTCTAAGCCGGGACATATTGGGGAATATTGATAATTCGGGCAAATTCAAAATCTGTTTCAAGGTATACTGTCATGCGAAAGAAAATTTCTTTTGTCGTACTTAGCACGAGCGGTGCGCCAGCAAAACAATTCTGTGCCTCCAAAATCGCCATTCGATTGATTGCCGTATTGATTCTGGCCTGTTTCACTGTTTTTGGTTATGTCATCTACGATTATTTTCAGCTTAAAAATACCACTCGGCACTTACAATCCCGTGAGGTTTATCTGACCAGTGAGCTGGGCGAGATTCAGATTCAGCGCAAACAGATTCAAGAATTCGCAAACGAGATCAATTCTTTGAAAAACAAACTGGTGGCGCTCAATAATTTTGAGACAAAGATCCGCATCATTGCCAATATTGAAAAAACAGACGAATCAAATAATCTATTCGGTGTCGGCGGTTCTGTCCCCGAGGACCTGGATACCCGACTTCCATTGATGGAAAAACACAACAGCCTGATTCGCGATATGCACGAGCAGATCGATGAACTCAATCGCGCTTCCATCCATCAGCAATATGAATTCGAAGCCCTACTTCAATCCCTGGAAGATCAACAAAACCTGCTGGCCTCCACACCGGCCATTCGTCCGATTTCAGGGGCAGAGAAGTCCTGGGTGACCTCCAAGTTCGGCTTCCGGCGATCGCCTTTTACCGGACAAAGGGAATTTCACCAGGGATACGACATTTCCACCCGCGAAGGCACCCCCATCATGGCGACCGCGGACGGTGTCGTCATTTTTGTAGGCAACAAAGGCCTGCTGGGTAAAACCATCATCATCGATCACGGCCACGGAATGGTGACCCGGTACGGACACTGCCAAAAGTTTCTGAAAAAGCGTGGGGAAAAGGTCAATCGCTGGGAACCCATTGCCCTGGTCGGAAATACCGGCCGCAGCACCGGCCCGCATGTCCATTATGAAGTTCGCTTGAACGGGATACCCGTAAATCCGACCAAGTACATACTGAATTAATACTGGCAGAGCAGACCACATCTGATATTTCTCAAAACCGGTCCCGCCGATACCGACGCGTGCGTGCGCCGGCTGGATTGCCATAGCGCGGGTTCGATCACATCCTGTAATCTTCCTTGTTGACCTTGCATCCGGTGCTCACCGCAGTTATATTTGAACCGTTCAGAAAAAAAATCAGCGCATTTGCTACCAATTTTGTTATTGAGACAAAACTTAAATTTGGTATAATTTTACTTAATGATTAAAATTTAAATACATCGAAACCAGAGGATCACTCACAAAATGATACTCAACGCATTAACCAAAGTGTTCGGAAGTAAAAATGAACGGGAAATAAAACGGATCCAGCCCCAGGTTGAACGAATCAACGCCTTAGAGCCTGCAGTTCAGGCTATGAGCGATCATGAACTCAAAGCGCAGACAGCCAAATTTAAGGAACGTATCGATCGGGGAGAACCCCTTGAGGATTTGTTGCCCGAAGCCTTTGCGGCTGTCAGAGAAGCATCGCTGCGGACATTGAAAATGCGTCACTTTGATGTTCAGTTGATCGGCGGTATCGTGCTGCACGAAGGTAAAATTGCGGAAATGAAAACAGGTGAGGGTAAAACTCTGGTGGCGACTTTGCCAGCATATTTGAATGCATTAACCGGAAAAGGCGTCCATATTGTCACGGTCAACGATTATCTGGCGCGACGGGATACCGAATGGATGGGGCATATTTATCGATTCCTGGATCTTTCCATGGGTACGATTATTCATGGCTTGGACGATGCCGAACGCCAGGCAGCCTACGCGGCCGACATTACCTACGGTACGAACAATGAGTTTGGTTTTGACTACCTCAGAGACAATATGAAATTTGACTGCCGGTCGCTGGTCCAACCCCAGCTTAACTTTGCCATTGTTGATGAAGTCGACAGCATTCTGATTGATGAAGCCCGAACCCCCCTGATTATTTCAGGCCCGGCTGAAAAATCAACGGATCTTTATTACCAGGTAAACGGCTTGATTCCGAGGCTTTCCGCTGACCATCATTACAGCATCGATGAAAAAGCGCGCTCCGCAACCCTGACTGAAGATGGTGTCGCTCGCTGCGAACAGCTGCTGAAAGTGGAAAATCTCTACGATCCGCGCTATATCGAGCTGCTGCACCATATCAACCAGGCATTGAAGGCGCATACGCTGTTCAAGCGCGATGTTGACTACATTGTCAAAGATGGAGAAGTCATTATCGTTGATGAATTTACCGGCCGCCTGATGCCCGGCCGCCGGTATAGTGAAGGGTTGCACCAGGCTTTAGAAGCCAAAGAGAATGTTAAGATCGAAAATGAAAACCAGACGCTGGCCACTATCACTTTTCAGAATTATTTTCGCATGTACGACAAGCTCGCCGGCATGACGGGCACGGCCGACACCGAGGCAGCCGAATTTAAAAAGATTTACGATCTGGACGTCATGGTGATTCCCACCAATATGCCTATGGTCCGGGATGATTTTCCGGATGCAATTTATAAAACCCGCAAAGAAAAGTTTGATGCGGTCATAGATGAAATCAAGGAACTGCACGACAGCGGCCAACCGGTTCTGGTCGGCACGATTTCAATCGACGTTTCTGAGAACCTCAGCAGGAAGCTTAAAAAAAGGGGCATCAAACATTCCGTGTTAAACGCCAAAAATCATGAAAAAGAAGCCGAAATCATTGCCATGGCCGGGCAGGCAGGTGCGGTTACGATTTCAACCAACATGGCCGGGCGCGGCACAGACATTGTACTGGGTGAGAGGGTTACCGATGTCGGCGGTTTGCATATCATTGGCA
>JASFJF010000203.1:0-7073 GCA_050122255.1 Desulfobacterales bacterium | reverse complement strand
GCAAACAAATCGTGGGCATATCACCGGACGCGCTGGCGGCACTGGCGCTGTATGATTGGCCAGGCAACGTGCGTGAATTGGAAAATGCCATTGAACACGCATTTGTTTTGTGCCTGGACGGCATGATTCGCCTGGCGCATCTGCCCGAACAGATTCAACCTAAAATAGAGTCGCTTCAATTGCCCGTCGAAACGTCCCTCAAAGCCATTGAAAAGCAGGCTATCATCCGCGCATTGAACCACAACAACTGGCGCAAAATGGCTACTGCTCGTGAGCTGGGTATTGATAAAAATACCCTGCGGCGTAAAATCCTGCGTTATGACATCCAAAGGCGAACTCACCCATAGCATCTACAAAACCAATAATCGTTGTGGTATTCATTTTATATCTCAGGTGAAAAATTCCGCGATTCGGGCTACTATTCCATATTTTATATTGAGCTACGATATCTGTAATGATAAGAAAATTTCAGATCGTTGTATATCACACGCTTTTGAGAATAACGGATTCGTGTGCTCATCTCGATATACATGCATTGCAGAAAAGTATAAATTATTGACTAATGACTAAAATTCATCGATTTGTATATAAATTCATTTACTCAATTTCTGATCCTCATGTTTCAACTGACTCGAAGCGGCTAGTCAATCGCAAAATCGAATCCTGCATCTTGCCTGAGCACCCCCTGAGCTTCGTTCCAACCGACAATCAGTTACTATGACAACTTTGCGTTATTTCCATTATGAAAGGCACATAAAAACGAAAGGAGGAAAAATGAAAATACCGAAAAGGATTTATCGGACGGCAGTATTTATCCCTCTATTCCTTTGTGCAATTATCGTATTTTGGGGATTTCAGGTTTCCGCCAAAGAATGGACTGACGCACAAAAAGAAGTTTGGAAATCAGTAGAGATCGCTTGGGATGGTTTTAAACATGGCAAAATGGATGCAACAGCTAGTGTTGAGGGCAGTATCGAATGGTTGTCAGATCAACCGGAACCTTATGGGGGCTTTGAATTAACAAGAATCTATGAAGGATGGTTCAACTGGGATAAGCCTGTGTCTTACGAATTAAAACCTCTTGAGATTCTTATTTATGGCAATGTCGCTAATGTATTCTACGAATGGAAATGGAAAGGAACAAAAGCAGGCGATAGTGGTAGACAGATAGAAACTTTTGTTAAACAAGATAAAAAATGGAACTATCTTGGGGGTATGGGATGTTCATGTGAGCTACCAATTAAATGCCCATAAACATGAATTTTTAGGGGGACAGAAAAATGGACTCGTCTAATCTATTAGCCAAAGTGTATGAATTTCTGACGATATATGGAATAAAAGTGCTGGCTGCCATTGTAATTTTTATTGTGGGTCGCTGGATCGCTAAAGGGTTTAGAAAACTGGTCCGTAAAGTGATGGATAATCGAAAGATTGATCCGACAATTGTGGGTTTTGTTGGAAATTTAACTTATGTTTTATTGCTCACATTTTTCATTGTCGCCGCATTGGGGCAGCTTGGGATTCAAACCACCTCTTTCATTGCTATTTTGGGCGCAGCCGGTTTGGCCATTGGTTTGGCTCTTCAGGGATCTTTGGCAAATTTTGCGGCCGGATTCCTGATGATTATATTCCAGCCTTTTAAGGTGGGTGATTATATTGAAGGTGCTGGAACTGCAGGAACCGTAGAGCAAATTCAAATTTTCACGACGCAGCTAAAGACCCCGGACAATAAGACGGTCATTATTCCCAACGCCAAATTGACAGCGGACAATATTGTCAATTATACGACTAAAGGAACCCGGCGAATGGATATGGTAATTGGGATTGGATATGAAAGCGACATAGATAAAGCAAGGGAAATTCTGGAGGAACTCGTCACAACTGACGATCGCGTTTTAAAGGATCCGCCGCATACTATCGCCGTCGCAGAACTGGCAGACAGCAGTGTGAATTTTGTTGTTCGCCCATGGGTAAACGTAGCCGACTATTGGAATCTTTGGTTTGATTTGACAGAAATGGTGAAAAAGCGGTTTGATGAAGCTGGAATCAGCATTCCTTTTCCCCAGCGTGATGTCCATGTCTACGAACACAAAGAGTAGCATTTCAACCTATTAGTGCAACTTTATACAAACAGCGATATTTTGGAACCGGCAGCAGATGCGATCATCTGATGCCGGTTTTTATTTTTGGACCTTTTCGCCTATTATAAAATCTGGCAATCGCAACATATTTATGACAACCGCTATAATCCCTCTTTTTTTTTGCGAACCGATTGTCCCTATCGATTTTTTTATGTTGACCGGATCAATAAAAATGATAGCTTATGAATCCGATTTGCAACTAATAATATATTTCAATAAGACAGTCGGTTATGAAAACTGAACATAAAATCCTATTTGAAAACTCAAAGCAAATGGATCAACTTTCTTCAGAAAGCGTAGATCTAATTGTGACTTCACCTCCATATCCAATGATTGAAATGTGGGATGATATATTCAGTAGCTTAAATCCTGCCATAAAAGACGCTTTGGAAAGATCGGCAGGCATGCAAGCGTATGAAATTATGCACCAAGAATTAGATATGGTCTGGGATGAAGTCTATCGGGTCTTAAAAGAAGGAAGGTTCGCATGCATAAATATCGGAGATGCGACAAGAACCATAAATGGTGATTTTCAGTTATACACAAATTATTCCAGAATACAAAGCTATCTGCAGAAATTGGGATTCAGTTCTTTACCGGCGATTTTGTGGAGAAAACAGACCAACGCCCCAAACAAGTTTATGGGCTCTGGAATGTTGCCAGCTGGTGCCTATGTGACCTTGGAACATGAATACATACTAATCGCTCGCAAAGGATCTAAAAGAGTATTTGATAAACCGAATGAAAAACAAATCAGACGGGAGAGTGCTTTTTTCTGGGAGGAGCGTAACACATGGTTCTCAGACATCTGGTTCGATATTAAAGGAACCCAGCAAGAATTGGGTAACAAAGATACACGTTCAAGAAGTGCAGCTTATCCTTTTGAGCTCGCATACAGATTAATCAATATGTATGCCGCAAAGGGTGACTTGGTGCTCGATCCTTTTTTAGGTATTGGAACCACCGTGGCTGCTGCTATGGCAAGTGGGCGAGACAGCATCGGCTATGAAATAGACCCAACCTTAAATGAAACTATTCAATCAATTCCAAAATTTATCATCGATTATGCGAATGCTTATATTCAGAACCGAATCGAAAGGCACATATTCTTCAGCGCAAAATGGATTAAAGAGAATGGCCCAATGAAATACACAAACAAACATTATGGTTTCCCTGTAATGACGACTCAGGAAAAGGAGCTTATTTTAAATGGGCTCGTAGATATTAAAAAGACCAACAATGATATATTCGAAGTTTTATACTCAGATAAGCCACAATCAATTTTTTGCAAGGATTGGGAAACCGAAATACCGAAAATAGAAATTAACTCAGATTTATTGTGCAATTCTGCGAAGAAACATAACAAGGCCTCATCGAGAGGTAAAAGGGCTAATTCATTTCAACTGGGACTTTTTCATAATAGTAAGTGAATTATGTATTAGCACATCAAGCTCTCACCTTTGTGCCTGATTCTGGATTTCATTTGCATATCCGCAATTCTTTCACGTTTCAGGTTTCATAATATTATCCAAATTTTTTTCAACGTATCAGCCTGTTTAAGCATAGCCGGAACCGACAATCCAGCAATAGTACAAATTTCGTTGCGCAATTCAAAAGGCAGAATACTGGGGCGACCTATGTTGTGACGATCGCCCTTCTAATCTTTCCCAAATGACTCCGATGGCCCGACTGTAAATAATAATCCGTTGATACATAAAGATTTTTGAGTTATATTTCAATATACGAATGGTAAACCGTTTAAAGGCTACAGACAGAATCGGGACCGGATGATATCTGAACCCGATTTTTTTTAATTTATTGTTTAATATCTAAAACTTTATCTCCGGCAATACCGCTAAGCTCACAAAGGAACCCCAAATCTCTATTGAATAAGAATTTGCACCTTTGTTTGAGGTATTCCCGGTTCATGTAATCGCAGATTAGGAGGTTTGCCATTAAAAATAGAAGCTCATTTAAAAACACGCCTAAGGAAAATTATGACGCGTCGTCTTTAGAAGTATTAAAGGGTCTTGACCCTGTCAGACGCAGGCCCGGGATGTATACTGATACATCCCGACCAAACCATTTAGCCCAGGAAGTTATCGATAATGCTGTCGATGAGGCAATTGCTGGATTCGCTAAAAGCATCAGCGTCATTTACCACGATGATGGATCTCTGGAGGTAAGTGATGATGGCCGGGGCATGCCCATCGACATACATCCCGGTGAAAAGTTGACCGGCGTTGAAGTCATTATGACTAAGCTTCACGCAGGAGCTAAATTCAGCGATAAAAACTACCGGTTTTCGGGTGGTCTGCATGGTGTCGGCGTGTCAGTGGTAAATGCCCTATCCGTCAGGCTTGAGGTAGAAATCAAGCGGGGAGGCAGCAAATACACCATTTCTTTTAAAAACGGCAAAAAAGCATCAAAGCTTAAAAAAATCGGAACAGTTGGCAAACGCAATACCGGTTCAACGGTCAGATTTTGGCCTGATGAGCAATATTTTGATACCGTGAAATTTTCCGTTCGCAGGCTAAAGCATGTCCTGCGCGCAAAAGCCGTTTTGTGCCCGCGGCTGACAGTTACCTTTACCAACAAGCATACAGGTGAAACGGAGTCCTGGTATTTTGAAGATGGCCTCAAGGACTACTTGTTTGAAAACCTTTCTGGATACGATCGCATTCCAGAAGAGCCCTTCGTTGGCGAGCAGGAAGGAAAGGAGGAAGTCGTTAACTGGGCAGTAATCTGGCTGCCAGAACATGGACAACTGATAGCGGAAAGCTATGTGAACCTCATCCCGACCTCTCAGGGCGGCACACACGTAAACGGCTTTCGAAGCGGCCTTTTGGCAGCTGTGCGAGAATTTTGTGAATTTCGCAATCTGATCCCCCGCGGTGTCAAACTGACACCGGATGACATCTGGGATAAATGCAATTACGTTTTGTCTGCCAAGATGAACGATCCCCAGTTTTCAGGGCAAACCAAAGAGCGTCTTGGCTCACGGCAATTTGCATCGTTTGTCACCAATGTGGTCAGAGATGCTTTTGCCCTGTGGCTTAACCATCATACCGATGCCGGCGAAAAATTAGCAGAGATGGCAGTCGAAAATGCTCGCCGGAGGCTTAACGCTGCCAAAAAGATCGTGCGCAAAAATGTTGGAAGCGGCCCCACTTTGCCCGGCAAACTTGCCGACTGTATTGCTCAGGATCCGGCCGAAAGCGAGCTTTTTTTAGTAGAGGGAGATTCTGCAGGCGGGTCTGCCAAACAGGCGCGCGATAAACAAACTCAAGCGGTTCTGCCATTAAGAGGTAAGATTCTAAATACATGGGAAGTTGAAACAGCACAGGTCCTAAAATCAAATGCAATCCATGATATCGCGATTGCGGTTGGTGTTGATCCGGGAGTGTCGGATCTATCAAATCTTCGCTACGGAAAAATCATTATCTTAGCAGATGCTGATTCTGACGGGCTTCATATTGCATCGCTCCTGTGTGCCTTATTTCTTCGACATTTCAGACCTCTGGTTAAAGCGGGCAACATTTTTGTCGCAATGCCCCCTCTTTACAGAATCGATCAAGGAAAACAAGTCTATTATGCTCTGGATGAAATGGAAAAGGATGATATACTAAAACGATTGAACGGTTTGGCTAAAAAAGCGAAACCTAATGTCCAGCGTTTTAAGGGACTCGGTGAAATGAATCCCAGCCAGTTGCGCGAAACAACAATGCTTGCCGACTCGCGACGATTAGTCCAGCTTACCCTGGATAATGAAAGGCGTATTTTTGAAACAATGGACATGCTCTTGGCCAAAAAAAGAGCCCAGGACCGCAAACATTGGCTTGAAAAAGAGGGCGATCTGGTTGATCCAGATGTAATCTAAAAAAAGACCCTTGCGGGTTGTAACATGAAAAGCAGACCCTAAATCTATAGACGTTAACTTTATTGGAGAGACACCCGATGTTGGAACAGAAAATGACATCCTATGAAGGCATTGAACAGCTATCCCTTGAAGCCTTTGTAAGGCCATCTTATTTGAACTATGCCATGTATGTCATCATGGACCGTGCCCTGCCGTTTGTCGGCGATGGTTTCAAGCCCGTTCAGCGCCGTATTATCTACGCCATGAGCGAACTTGGCCTACGCTCAACAACAAAGCACAAAAAGTCGGCTCGCACTGTCGGTGATGTTTTAGGCAAATACCACCCTCACGGCGACACTGCCTGCTACGAAGCCATGGTGCTGATGGCCCAGGATTTTTCATATCGTTATCCACTCATCGACGGTCAAGGCAACTGGGGTTCAAACGCATCACCGAAAGAATTTGCTGCCATGCGATACACTGAGGCGCGTCTGTCGGCTTATGCGGACGTTTTTCTTTCAGAGCTTTCGATGGGCACTGTTGATTGGGCCCCAAATTTTGACGGAACACTGAGCGAGCCGCGCATGCTACCCGCCAGGCTGCCAAATGTTATATTAAATGGTGCCACCGGCATTGCGGTAGGCATGGCAACCGACATTCCTCCCCATAATCTAAATGAAATTATCAATGCCTGTATCAAACTAATCGATAAACCCAAATCCACTATCGAAGATATTTGTCAAATCATAAAAGGTCCTGATTATCCGACTGGAGCAGAAATTATTACGCCAGAAAAAGAAATCACAAATATTTATAGAACCGGCCAGGGTATGATTCGGATGAGGGCCACTTATGAATACGAAAATGGGGATATCATTATCACGTCTCTTCCCTATCAGGTTTCGCCTGCCAAGGTGATCGAACAGGTGGCTTTACAGATGAGAGAAAAAAAGCTTTCCATGGTTTCTGATATACGCGATTTATCAGACCAGGATGAGCCCACACGCCTTATGATCATGCCGAGGTCAAACAGGGTCGACAAAGAGGCTTTGATCAGCCATCTGTTTGCAACC
>JASFJF010000202.1:0-7078 GCA_050122255.1 Desulfobacterales bacterium | reverse complement strand
ATTTCCACATACTGTATTTCACACCAAGGACAAGGCTAAAAAGAACCTCGCGCCGGAGATGCATCCTATATTGCTGCCCGCGCCTCTGGATAAAGCCTTGCTTTCAAATCTGTCTTTTCATGAATCCATATACATGAAAATGATGGATCGAAATGACAATGATGGCTCGCTTACCTACCATAAGCGAATTGCTTCTTACCATGCTCAGGTGATGTACTGGAAAAGTGTGCTGGAGCACTTCCGACCTGATGTCGTTGTTTATCGAATTGCACCGCATACAGGCTATGACTACGTCTTGTATGCACTCAGCAGGATAATGAATATCCCCACTGTCATGTTTGAGCGGACGTCCCTGCCGGGTTATGTATATCCGATTAAATCCTTCGAAGAAGGTTCGATGATCCTTCGAAGAATATACGCCGATGAACTGGCAATGTCCCCAAAACGGGATGTCACGTTAACGCCGGAAACAAAGGCCCATTTAGATAACCTTTCAAAAAGCTTCACACAAGGGATGCCTTACCATTTGAAGTACAAACTGAAACATTATAAAAAAGGCGGAGATGTCGGAGGAAGCTTGTCAATACTTTCGCGCTTCTTAAGAGACTTCATTGTAGCCTTTTTGCTTAAAAAAGGCGATTACAAATATTTTCAGAAACGCTATAGCGAGAACAGGGGCCTTTTTAAAAGAAAAAAATTGCTCACTCATTACAACCTGCTTGCAAAAAAGGTGGATTTTACAGTACCCTATATCTTCGTTGCGCTTCAATGCGAACCTGAACGCCAGACATGTCCGACTGGCGGTGTATTCGGCCATCAATATCTCATGATTGATCTATTATCGAAACTGGTCCCGGATGGCTGGATGCTTTATGTCAAAGAGCATGTGTCCCAATTTAAGGATTACCAGGCGGCTGAACGATCGAAAACTCCTGGCTTCTACGACAGGATTGCATCTATGCCTAACGTTGCTCTTGTGCCGCTGTCATACACATCATTCGACCTCATAGATCACGCTGAGGCCTCAGCAACCGTATCCGGAACTGTCGGGTGGGAGAGCGTTGTGCGCGGTAAACCCGCCTTATTATTTGGACACAGCTGGTACAGGGACTGCAGAGGAGTTTTCGTGACCCATACGGTAGAGGACTGCAGGGAAGCAATTCAAAAAATTGCAAACGGGTTTCAAGTTGACCGGGACGAATTGATTTGTTTTGCCAAGGTGATGGAGAACTGTTCGGTGAGAGGCTATATCGATAAATTTTATGAAAGAATGAATATCGTATCACCTGAGGAGAGCGTGGAAAATCTGGCGGGAGCCATTCACGAATTTACCTGCCGAGAACTTTAAGATTTATGATAAAATTTTTAATTATAACACAACCTCGCAGCGGATCCGCCTGGTTCATGAGTTGTTTAAATAGTCATCCTCACATATATTGTCCGAGGCAACCAACTTTATTCAGTAAATATAATCTATCGCCATTTAAGTGGTTCAGGCCTGCTTTTCTTCAGGTCGATAAGCCGATATCACCTTATTACAAATATAGATCGAGCTCTTTAAAAAAACAAATCACTCATTGGTTGAATCGTAATAGACTTATTTATGAATTTCTTTCCGAATTGTACGCTGAAAACCACAATGTCGAAGCCATCGGTTTTAAGGTGAATTACTCACAAATCAAAAGATATTCGGTGATTAGTTTATGGATCAAACAGAATGATATTAAAATTATTCATTTAATACGCAGCAATCTTCTAAAAAGGTTGGTGTCTCATAAAATTGCGAATATTCGTGATTTGCGCCATTCGACTCAATCGGTTATGCCGGTCAAAGTCCACATCGATCCGGGAGTCCTCGTAGATGATTTTCGCAGACGCCAAAACCGTTTCGCAAAATACAGAAAGCGCATCGTCGAAGTATTTGGTGCTCCATTACTTGAAGTAGAATATGAATCATTAACTGCCGATTTTGAATTAGAAATGCATAAGGTAATGAAATTTATCGAAATTGATGAGCTTATACCATTAACCAGTGACTTTGTTAAGGTGAATCCGGACTCACTTGAAGAAATTATCGAAAATTATGATGAAGTAAAACGAACTTTAAAAAATACAGAATTTGCAAAATTTATGAATTAAAAAAAACGGAAGAGAAAATGAATAAGCCTTTCTACCACAAAATAACCAAAAGACTGAAAAATTATTCTATCAAACAAGTTGAGTCCAACTCATATTATCTTTCGGCTAAATCGTCTTTCAGGCTTCTTTTTAAACGAAAAAAAGATCACTACAAATTTAGCTATCCGCTATTGGTGGTTTCGGGCCTACAGAGATCCGGGACACATTTGTTTGAAAATTTGCTGAAAAATCATCCTCAAATTTTGTGCTATTACCGTGAGTTGCAGATTGGAAAACCCAATAAATACTATTGGCCGGATTTGCATCTTGAAACCTGTGCAAGAAAACGCTTTTCGGCCTTGATTCCACGAAACATGACGAAGCATTTTCTAGACCTAAATGCCCATGAAGATTTTATTTTTCATTTTCCGTCTTTTAAAAAAATTTTTCTAAAGCTTGAAAAAGAAAATAGTAAATTCAATCAGAGAAATACGCTCAATAATTTTTTTACAGCTTATTTTAATGCCTATTTAAATTGCAATCATTCCAATTTTTTTGATGCTTATAAATATATTGTCGCCACAATTCCGGGACTATCCATAAGAAAAGAATCCATAGGAGACTTTTTTAAAGACTATCCAGATGGGAAAATGTTCGTATCTTTTAGAGATCCCTATACATGGTGGAATAGTGCTCGAAAACACACCAAAAAATTAAAGGAGCATGGTTTGATGAGGTACCAGAAGACTCTGGAAAACACGAAATGGGCATGCGGCGAATACGAAAATCGTTTCTTTGCTGTCAGCTTCGATCATCTCATCAAGGATAATGAGAAGTCGATAAAATCCATTTTAAAGCATGCCGAGTTGGATCTTGCTGAAACTTCGATGTATCCGAGCAACTTTCCCCATTATGCTACCGACAATTCAACCTTTGGCCACACAAAAACAAAATCGGTGTTGAAGGAGAAATTAAATAGAAAGTTGGAGATACCTGAGGAAGATTTAATATATATAAAATCAGAGATTTATCCCCTATATGAGGAAATTTTAGAAGGCTACACCATCAATGCCAGAAAAAATTAAAATCAGTGTATAAATACTACTTTTTGTTCATAGCACGATTAACAATAAAACTCTCATAATCCGCCAGCACGTCCCTTTCCCCTCGTCCGCCATAGATAATCTCTGAGAGAAATCTATTAACATTTTCATCCGTATATGGCACACTTGTTACATCATCTTGCAACGACAACAATGCGTTCTTCAATTCACTCTCGTTGTGGATTGTCCAACTGGCTCCTAATTCCTCATATTGCGTTTTGTTTTCGTGAAGATATTTCAGATATAGTACAGGTTTACCTTGTTTAAAGGGTTCAATAATAATGCTCGATCCAATTACCATAACAACATCCGCCCACTCGCATAACTCTACCGATGAGATGTCGGCAACATTCGTAAGGGGTATATTTTCATATACTTTTGCCTCTTTACCTGTCCGAGTATGGGGCTTAACCACCGCATCAATTCCTTCTATCTCCGATAATAAATCAAACGTCTTTAGCATTCTCTTCACATCTATTCTGTAGACAAACTGAGTTGTCATAAAAACGGCTCTCAATCGACCCTGGCGCTTCATATCCAGTTTCATTGTCCTCGGCAAAATTTTTTTATTTTGTGTCATCCATTCATTGCAATACCGAGCGCTGCCCATTACCAAAATTTTCTCTCTATGAACGCCCGCCGAAACTAAAACATCCCTGCGCAATTCGTTTTGAGTGATGACATAATCGAAACGATTAAATTTATCGTATCGATCCGTAACATCGGAGCCAATTCTCACAAAATTGTTGGTATAAATGAATACGCCGTGCGGCAGCGCGATCGTTGGTATCGATTTCTCGGCAGCAGCCGTTAAAAATATTTCAGCAATGTATCGGTCCGGATTAATATGGTCAAAACACAGGGCCTGTGCCCCAGATTGCTCCAAGAAATTTCGTGCCCACGGCACGTTATAGAAGTTAGCTCTGGAATGTTTAAACGATTTCTTGCCTATTTTTTGAGCAAACCGGCGCACGGCAGCCACAATATTGGCTGTTGACGATCGCGAACGATTATCGATTTTGTTGACCACATCAAAACACGTTTTGCCGATCAATCGGTGAATGCGGCACTTTGAGCCCAATGTTTGATCGAATTCATCGTAAATAAAGCTGACTTTAACATCCAGCTGTTTTAGAAACTGGAGACGATAATCCCTTTGAAGATCATATTCCGGATTCAGGCAATATACGGCCACTGGATAATTGTCCCGTTTCATCCTCCACACGATAGGGGTGATATGATCGATGTCGTTGAATTCTCTGATAAAAAATAAGTACATATTTTATTTGCAGGTTGAATCGTTTGGCGGAAGAGCTTATTTCAGCCGGCCTTTAAAATCACTTTGAGATGCTTTTGAGATTTTGCCAGTTCCCAGGCCTGCCCAAAATCGGCGAGCGGCAGAATTTTTTCGGTAAAAAACGTCGTATCGATCTGCGGCAGAAGCTCAATAGCCATCTTAAAATGCTTGGCGGCACTGCCAACGGAACCAACGATCATTTTGTCATAAGCGACAATATTTTCAAATGTATACTGCCGGTGGGCATAAGGCAGACCCAGCAAGAGAATCTTGGCTCCTGCGGGACTCTCATGTAGAATCATATCTAAAGCTTCAGAGTTGCCTGTTACCTCCACTAAATTAACAAAATTACTTAAATGCGATAGATTGCTAGATACCCCGATGTCAGCATTTTTAAAATAGTCGAGTCGAATCGGATTGCGGTCAAAGACCATCACATGATGACCCCAAAATTGTAATACCCTCGCGCACAGGTGCCCGAGCGATCCGGCACCGACCACCGCACACTTCCTCGGCGCTTTCCTGTCGAGCCATGTTCGCCGTAATCTTTTCAGTCCCTTGAGGGCAACGGCCAATGGCTCGCAAAGGCAGGCTTTCTGCATATCGAAGTTCGGTGGAAGCGGATGGACAAATCGTCCGGGCACCACAACATACTGCGCGTATCCTCCGTTTCTGCCGATGACCCCCAGCTCTGTGCGCTGCTTACAGGCGATCCAATTTTCTCGACGGCAAGCTCGGCAGGTGCCGCAGCTTTGAATACATTCAACAACAACCGAATCGCCGACTTCCAAGTGGTTGACATTGGAGCCCAAACTCACCACCCGGCCGCTAAATTCATGCCCGGGGACAATCGGATATTCGGCCAACCCATTTTTGTAATATCCCAACGTACCTTCATAAATTTCGATGTCTGTGGAGCAAACCGCCGTGTAGGCAACCCGTATGAGGACATCTCCTGGCTTAACGGCCGGAATTTCGATATCTTCCAGCGCAGCATCGCGCATACCGCGAATGACAACCGCCTTGCCGCTGCGGTCAAAAAGCATTTCTTCCTTGGCTTTGGGATTCTCCATAATACCACCGTCCAGTAGGCCTTTTACCGTGCCAATGCTCTTGTTGGCTCGAAAGCGGCTGGTTTGCCGGGCCATATCCCAGAAACGCATGGTCCTGGCTTTTTTATCGTTCCCGGGATACAAGAATCGTCCCCAATCAAAAAGCAGCCAAGCTGTCTCTTGGAGCGGGCTTAAAAATGCATCTTTGGTTCCTTTGATACCGATCCAGCGGGCAGCAACTGCCTCACGATAATAGCGTCTGCGAATCTGCCGCCAGTTTTCCTCATGGATATGATAAAGGGCTGCCTCGGGTTCATACACGACCTGATAGTTGCGTTGCATCCAGTATTTGGCCCATTCAATATCTTCCAGGCCCAACAAACTTTCATCAAACGGATGCTGGTGCCACAAATCCTTGCGAACGGCCGAGTTGGCATTGTTCGCAAAAAAGTTAGGCGGGCGCAAGACGGCACCTTTTATGCCGAAGGTGCGACGCATATCCTGCATCTCGCTGAATTTTGTAGTTTTCCCCCCCATCTGGCGTCCATAGACCATGGCGTTGCCTTGATCGTGCAGGGGCTTGATCAGTTTGCTCAGCCAGTTCCTGTTGAACGGAAGCGTATGGGCTGAAACAATCGCTATATACCGACCGGAGGCTGCTTGGATCCCTACGTTTAATGAGTGGCCAAAAGTAAAATCGTGACTTTCGATCGGCAGCAGTTTATCGGCTTTTTGGGAGGCGATTTCCCGGGTTCTATCCATTGAGCCCGAATCGACGACAATGGTTTCAAAGTCCTGCAACGACTGCCATTTCAGTGCGTCCATTAAATCCGGTAGAAATTTTTCTTCGTTGAATGTCCGGATGACAACCGATATATTGGGATGGCTCATTTTAATCCAACGTTACAAAACATGATCTGTATTTTTGTAACTGCAGCGTCAACTTCCCGCAGATATACGTAACCCTTCGAGCAGGTTACGGACGGTATTTTCGTGCACGCGCTGCCAGGCTATGGGGCTACTGTTGGCGTTGTGCGGTGCTAGCAGACAATTGTCAAATCTCCGCAAAGGGCTGTCTTGGGGCAGGGGCTCTTCTTCAAACACATCCAGACCGGCGCCGGCAATTTTATTGTTTTGCAAAGCTTCGATCAGGGCAACTTCATCTACCACCGGACCCCGTGATGCATTTATTAGATAGGCACTGGATTTCATCATATTGAGCTGTTTTTTACCGATCAAATGATAGGAGGTTGGATTTAGGTCTGGGTTTAAACTGACAAAGTCTGAGTCGGTGAGCAGCTTGTTTAATGACACCATTTCAATGCCGGTTTCTGCGAGAAAATCCACGGGCATATCAACTAAATCGTTACCCAAAATGTGCATCCCGAAAGCCATGGCCCTGCGGACAACGGCTTTACCGCAGTCGCCGACACCCACGACGCCCAGCACGCATTCGCGTAAAGATTTCAGCGGCGGTTTTTTCCAATTTCCCCTACGGATATCACGGT
>JASFJF010000201.1:0-7102 GCA_050122255.1 Desulfobacterales bacterium | reverse complement strand
AAACCTTGGTATTTAAAAAAGGTAATTGTTTCGTGGTATGAATGACATAGACCTGAATGTATATCCGATTTTGCTGGCGGGAGGGACCGGCACTCGATTATGGCCCATCTCACGGGAACTGTATCCTAAACAGCTGGTAAAATTTGTTGGTGAAGACTCCTTGCTTCAGAGCACTATCAAACGCCTGCCGCCGGTGCTCGATACCGCCTATGTTAAGGTGGTCTGCGGCGAGCAGCACTTCCATGAAACGATCAAGCACATTGAAGGCCTTGGCCTCAAAGCCGGCGGCAAGCTGATTTGTGAGCCCAGCGGCCGCAATACAGCCCCGGCGATTTTGCTGGCCACACTTCATATTCTGGCTTCCGAAAAAGATGCGATCCTGGTTATTTTCCCGGCCGACCACGTCATTCAGGACCTGGATGGCTTCCATGATTGTCTAAAAGCTGCTATTGCGCTGGCCGGTGACGGATTTATCGTTACTTTCGGTATTCAGCCGCATTACCCCGAAACCGGGTACGGATATGTAGAGGGTGGCCAAAAAGTATCACGCGGTGCTTTGTTGCTCAAACGCTTTGTTGAAAAGCCCGATACGGCCACCGCCCAAAAGTACATTCAGGCTGGGAATTTTTTCTGGAACAGCGGCATGTTTGCCTTCAAAGCCTCGGTCATTCTGGCTGAATTTGAAGACCACCAGCCCGAACTGCTCGGCAAAATGCGGAATCTTTACAGAGATAATGCATCCATCAGCAAGCAAGATTACGATCAACTGGATAATATTTCCATCGATTATGCCATCATGGAAAAAACCGCCAGAGGCGTTGTGCTGCCCTCTGATTTTGGCTGGAGTGACATTGGTTCCTGGAAGTCGCTGTATGACTTTCTGGGAAAAGATGCCGATAACAATGTTATCGACGGGGACGTCATGGTGCAGGATACCCGTAATAGCCTGATTCTGGGCCACGATCGTCTGATCGCCGTCAATCACCTGCAAGACATGGTCGTCGTGGAAACGGCAGATTCGGTCTTTGTCTCCGACCTTGAAAACAGCCGGAATGTAAAATCCTTTGTCAGCACATTAAAGAGCCGTGGGCGCAAAGAGTTTCAGCGACATCGCAGCGTCAATCACCCCTGGGGTATATTCAAACTTCTCGAGCGCAAGGACAATTACATAGCCGCACAGCTGACCGTTTATCGCGGGGCTTCTTTTGAACTGCCGCCGCTGATCGATGGAACCTATCATTTTTTGGTTGTCGAAGGCCAGGCAAAGATAAGCGACGGCTCAAAAAGAAAAGATCTTCGTGCCGGAGAAACATTAACCTGCCGTGCAACGACAAAGGTCCAAATCGAAAATGTTGCCAAATCCGATCTTCACATGATTCAAGTCAAACTGGGAATGGTGTCGGGCGATTAGCGCAGCAGTCACTTTGCTTTATCAGATGTCATACACCCTGATGATTTCTCCGGTACCCATACCTTCCACGCTCTTTACATATCCATTTATCACCTTTTTCATGGGTATGGGATTATGTCCGGGAAAATAGGCTTCATATTTTTCGACGGCATCTTCTACCAGACCGGATGAAACCACATTAATTCTGTGCTCATTTTTGAGTTCAAGAGCAGCAGCCTTAACAAAACTGTGAATGGCGCCGTTCACCATAGCCGCACTGGTGGTCATCATAACAGGATGCTCCGCTAAAATCCCGGTGGTCAGCGTAAACGACCCTCCGGGATTTAAAAAATCCTGCCCGATCCGGACCAGGTTTACCTGCCCCATCAGCTTGCTTTTCAGCCCGATGTAGAAATCTTCCTCTGTCAGCGAATCAAATGGAGCCCATTTGGCTTCACCGGCAATGCATAAAATAGCATCGATTTTTCCAGAGGTGTCGAACATGGCTTTAATAGAGCCGGATTCGGCGATATCCACGGTGACGTCACCCGAATGTCGCCCGGCAATGATAATGATGTGCTTCTTTGCGAAATGGGCACTGACTTGCTTGCCAATGGTTCCGTACCCGCCAATGATCAAAAGTTTCATTCGTACACCTTTTACAATTATCGGTTAAGCGCATATGCTTCATTAGACTCCCGGTAAAGAAGATCTTCCTGTCCAAGGTACCGGGGGGAAAAATGGAAAATCGTAAACTGCCGGGCAGCGCATCTGCCCGCCAGTTCTCCGGCCTGCCGGGCGGTGAGGTGATGTTTTTCAGCCGCCAGGCCCCGTTGTGCATGCAAAAAGGCGGCCTCAATATAAAAATGATCAGAGTCTTTGGCCAGAGCCATAATTTTTTTGATATTGGCCGGATGGTAGGCGACATCGGCAATGTAACTGATTTTTTGCCCAGGGGTGATGATGGCAATCTGATCGGCCAGTTCACCCAGTTGAAAGACTTTTGTCCGGCCTGAGTCTGTTTTAATTTCAAATGGCGATGTTGGATCGCTGTCTGCGTATAGGGCCTGTTTAAAATCATTGAGCCATGAGCCGGTCTGCAGCTCCAAAGCAGCCAGCGCATCTTTGTTGATGTTGATATGAAAATGCTCTTCGATAGCCAAGCCCAGGCAGGGTATGCCATGATCTAAAATGGCAGCGGAAATTTTGAAAACCGGGGTTTCAACCAAAATGTCAATGAATGGCTGCTTTCGGACCGCATCGTTTGAAACAAATCCATCCTGGCATGCATATGTTCTGGTCAGCAGGTAGTCATGATGAATTTCCGTCAGATGCAAGGCCAGCCGATACTTATAATTCTCAACCAGATTCCATGAGTAGGCCGCTAATTTGCCTTCAACGTTTTTAAAGAAATTGGGGGGCCCAAACAGGTGTAGGATTTTTGCACGGCCTAGTGCCAGTCGCAGGATACGGTCAAAGCCGATAAAATGATCCATGTGCGTATGGGTAACGAAGGCATGGCTGATTTTTAGAATGTCACGGGATGACAGGGCTTGGTTGTCACCCATGTCAAACAGAATGGCTCGACTTTCGAAAAGAAAAGGAATAAAGAGGCCGGGGTCATCAAATGGCCCATTGATGAGTCGGGGATGAAAACGGGGGCGCATTATGCGGGCAGAAATCTTTTGATTTGCTGATGAATATTTAGATAAATGTCTTCGTCGGATCCGTAAATGTCAACCACATCTTTATGGTTGATAAGCTTTTCGATGATAAAAGCCGTTAGAAAGAGGCTGACCACATGGGGCTGGGGAACCAGGTTCCGAATCGGGGCCACCTGATAGTCGATTTCAAAATCATCGGCTCGGCCCAATTTTTCCAAGGCAATCTTGATTTGCTCCTCCAGGGCATTTTTGTTGGTGGTCTCCACGAGATTGTCATCAACCAGTTTCATTGCAATCGCATTGGAAAGGGGATCAATACAATCTTTGATCGAATTAATGGCAAGTCTGCGGGTACGCTCTTTTTGGGACTCGATTTTGGAAAGAATATTGGCTTCACGCGTACTGGGCCGGAATACCTTTGCCATATTATCTCCTTATGTTTAGAGTCGCCGAAGGTGTCTTTTCAATGAAAATATAATGGGTAACGCTGTTGTTTGCAAGAAAAATATTACATGGATATCTGTCTAAAGTTTTTGCAAAACTGCCCGATATCATTCCTAATGGCACCTGTATTACGCAGCTAGTAGTCACCCAAATTATCCGTAAAAACCATTCAGGAGCAAACCGGCAAAATGGCGACGGCAACCAAACCTCGATCAACCCGCCCAGCGCAACCGACAGGCGGCTCATGGTCATCTTCAATCGCGCATTCGGAAGAACAATTCAACCAGGTGGCCGATCATCTCGCTAAAAATGGCTTTCTGACCGATAAACAAGTCGAATACGCCCGACGCGTTCAATCCAAACTCGAACAATCCCGCCCCTTGCTGCAGGTTATCAAAGAATTGAAATATATCACCGACGATGAGATCGGGCAAGCGCTTCGAAAGCACCCTGTTTCTATCCGCATTGGTGAGTTGTTAGTGGAGCTGGGCCACATCAGCGTTTGTGAGCTTAAATCGGCCCTTGGCATCCAGGTCGAGGAAAAATCAAAACGAAAACTCGGTGAAATACTTGTTGAACGGCGGTTCATTCAGGAGCGCGTGCTGGTCGAAGCGCTGTCTTTGCAATTAGGGGTGCCTTTTGCCCGTCCGGAATGGGAAACCATCGATCGAAAATTGTTCGCACGGGTGCCTTTAAAATGGTACGCAAGCCATCATTTGCTACCGATCGGCGCCAAAAGTGGCACCATTACAGTTGCTTTTGAGGATCCACTCGATCAAGAAGAATTACAGGCCGCGCGTCAAGTATTTGGAGACCAGCTGGTTGCAGCCATTGCCTGTAAAAGCGCTATCCAGGAAGTTGTGATGAAGGCCCGGCGAGCCGAAATGAAAAAGCAGATCTCGGATTTGGATGAGCGGTTTATTGTTAAACTGGTGGATGATATTATTCTGGCGGCCATTCAAAGGGAAGCCAGCGATATCCATCTTGAACCCTTAAAGGATCATTTGCGTGTGCGGTTTCGCCAGGATGGCGTCCTAACCCATTTTGAAGATTTTCCAGCGGCGACAGCTCCGGCAGTGGCCAGCCGCATCAAAGTCCTTTGCGAGGTTGATATAACCGAAAAACGCCGTCATCAGGGCGGCCGCTTTTTCTTTGACCAGCCGGACGGACAGCTGGATGTGCGGGCTTCTTTTTACGTGACCGTGCACGGCGAGAAAGTTGTCTTGCGGCTCTTAAACCGACATGGCCAGCTGCGTAAAATGGACGATCTGGGGCTATCCGGGCGTATCCTGAAACGATTTGTTGAAGAAGCGCTGGATTTGCCCAGTGGGGTCCTCTTGTTTACCGGGCCCACTGGCTCGGGCAAGACAACAACCGTATACAGCTGCCTGCACCATATCACCAATCCCCAGATGAGTATCGTGACCGCTGAAGAGCCGGTTGAATATGTCATCGACGGCATATCCCAGTGCTCTATCAATCCGAAAATCGGGCTTACTTACGAAGAAACGCTACGCCATATTCTGCGACAGGATCCGGACGTCATCGTGATCGGCGAAATTCGGGACAATTTTTCGGCGGAAGTTGCCGTCCAAGCGGCTTTGACAGGGCACAAGGTGTTAACGACCTTCCATACCGAAGACAGTGTCGGCGGCCTGATTCGTTTGCTGAACATGTCGATCGAGGCCTTCATGATTTCCTCAACGGTGGTCAGTGTGATGTCCCAGCGCCTCTTGCGAAAGGTTTGCCCGTTTTGTGCGCTGGCTTACAAACCCACTTCACAGGAATTGCGGCGTTTGGGGTATTCGTATAATGACATCTCCGGAGGCCGGTTTCAAAAGGGTCAGGGATGCGCCAACTGTCAGCACTCCGGTTACAAAAGCCGTATCGGAATTTACGAGCTACTGATTCTCGACCAGCTGGTCCGGGATGCCATTTTAGAGCACAAGCCCAGCAAAGAGCTTCGCCAGATCAGCACCGAGTCTGCCGGTCTGATCACCCTGCTGGAAGATGGCATCATCAAGGCGGCTGAAGGGGTCACTACCATTAATGAATTGTTACGCAGCCTGCCGCGCTTGCAGCCCCCGCGGTCGATGATAGACCTAAGGCCCTTGATGTAGGAGATCGCTATGGAAGCACAAAATTCCCTTGTCGGAATGATTCAAAATTATGCTGTATCAAAAAGAGTTGAGTTGCCGGCTTTCAATGCCATTGCTTTGCGCATTCAGAAAGAAGTGTCCAAAGAGGAGCCGGATTCGCGTTTGATTGAAAAACTGATCGTCAGCGATCAATCTCTTACCGGAGAAGTATTACGGGTTTCAAATTCTTCTTTTTATAAAGGTCTGGCGCAGGTGGCAACCGTTCGAGACGCCATCATTCGCCTGGGAATAAAGGAAGTTTCCAATATCGTCACGCTGGTTGCGCTGCAGCATAATTTCGAGTCCAGAAACCCGGCGATCGATCAGATCATGAAACAGCTGTGGCAACATTCGGTGGCAAGCGGCATCGGTACAAACTGGATTGCTGCACAGGCCGGTTATGAAGCGCTGGCCCATGAAGCCTTTATCGCCGGGCTTCTTCATGATGTCGGCAAACTTTATATTCTAAAGGTCGTGGATGGCATGGTGGCTTCCGGGGAATTTGATAGTCCGCCTTCCGATCCGGTTGTCAACGAAGTCATGCAAAATTTGCATACAGATCAGGGCTTTTTCCTGATGCAGCACTGGAATTTGCCGGAAAAATACTGTCTGATTGCACGGGACCACCACTTATGCGAGGCTGATGCCGATAACATAGTGCTATTGCTGGTTCGTTTGGCCAATCAGATGTGCCATAAAATGGGAATCGGACTGAAAGACGATGCCTCCCTAATCCTGCATGCTACGCCGGAAGCCAATCAGCTGCAATTGTCTGAAGTGGATCTGGCACGCCTGGAAGTTCGCCTGGAAGACTCGCATGTGTTTTCCGGATAAATCCTCCCAGGTTCAAGGGTTCAAAGGTTGGTGTTGTTCATTTTGAGTGGTAATCGTCAGACCTCTGGCTGCTCGCTTTTTCGGAACTCCGACCTAAAAAAATTGCATTCCGTATTCTGCAAGCTGCAATCTGTAATTACCCGTTTCTAACTTCTGCGGCATTTATTGAGCATCCTCAATAATCAACTGTAGACTTTTGCTGTCATTCCATCGATTCCAGCGCAGCCGGAAAGCCAGGCTCGCAAATGACGTTGCACCCAGCAAATCCCCGGTCGCATTGAAACAAATGGCATTGATGGGTCTAGCCGATCGATTGCCACTGTGGGTGAGCGCCATTTTGCGATGATTTTGTCCGACGATTTTAGATGACAGCACGCTAATGTTTCGGGCCATGAACAGGGGCTCGGGGTTTTGGATGCCAAAAGGGCCGATGTTTTCAATTTCATCCATCAGTGTTGCCGAGATATCATCAAAGCTCATCTCGCAATCGATGGTCAGCATCGGTTTGGCGTCATCGGGTTGAGCCATCTGGCGGACGGCTTTTTCGAGCGCCTGTTGAAAATCTATTACATTTTCCATTCGAATCGTCAAACCGGCGGCCATGGAGTGGCCGCCATAATCTTCCAGCAGAT
>JASFJF010000200.1:0-7116 GCA_050122255.1 Desulfobacterales bacterium | reverse complement strand
TGAAATAATGAAAAACATGCAAAGAATTTTTGCCGTCGGTGATATTCATGGATGCTATCAAAAGCTGTGTGCACTCATGGATAAATTACCGCTCAACAAGGAGCAAGACCAGCTGCTTTTTATCGGAGATTACATCGATCGGGGACCGGGTTCCATCGAGGTCCTGGACTACCTGATTGATTTAAAAATGCGCTTGCCGGGCATCATTTTTTTGAAAGGCAATCATGAAGATATGTTGCAAAATTATCTGGACGGCAAAGATCGATTTACCTATTTGTTAAACAGCGGTCAGCAGACCCTGGATGCTTACCTGAACAATCAAGACGCGTCTGCGGATTACCCGGTGCCGCCAGCACATCTTGAATTTTTAAGTGAGCTGCGCCTTTATTACCAGACCGAAAACTATATCTTCGTGCATGCTGGTATGCGAGATAAAGTCCCTCTGGAATCACAGAAGGAGACCGATTTGCTTTGGATCCGTGATGAATTTATTTACTCTGATTATGATTTCGGCAAACGCGTCGTATTCGGACATACGCCTTTTAAGGAACCGCTTGTCCAGACCAACAAAATCGGGATTGATACCGGAGCCGTTTACGGTAACCGGCTCACATGTGTTCAACTACCGGAAATGAAATTTTATTCGCAATAGTCAATTTGAGTCGAATCGGTCAGGCACCAACACGTGGTGCTTGCATCGTTTAACAGGCAATGATATTCACAGTGGACCCATTGGAACGCAAGTCTGATTTGCGTCAGCAAAACTATGCGATTGGGTTCTCAGGCGATTGATGAGGAGGAAAACTGATGCCAGTGAGTCTCCGATCCATAATGCTCTTTCTATTGATTCTCGGTTTTTCAGCCACCGCCTTTGCAGAGCGCTTGGCGGTTTCCGCTCCGGTTGCCAATATTCGTTCCGGCCCGGGAAAGCGTCACAATGTGTTGTGGAAAGTGGAGAAATTTTTCCCCTTGCTGGTAATTGACAAATCCGGTCAATGGTATCAGTTTAAGGATTTTGAAGGTGACCGTGGCTGGGTGCATCGCTCGCTTGTGGACAAGATCCCAACCGTGATTACCAAAAACGAAAAGTGCAACATTCGGTCCGGTCCCGGTAAGAACCATAAAATCCTGTTCACGGTCGAAAATGGGATCCCCTTCAAGGTTCTTAAGCGTAAAGGCAGCTGGGTTCATATCGAGCATGCAGACGGCGACAAAGGTTGGATTCATAAATCACTGGTTTGGTAAAGTCGGTGGGAAAACGAACGTGCCTTTATTGAGTAGCGTTAAAGAAAACAAAAAGTTAATAGTTGGTGTGGGGTCGGCTTTAGTCGATATACTGGCTCATGAAGAAAATGATTTTTTAGATAAAACCGGTGCCATTAAAGGCGGCATGACATATGTCAGCAAGGAATTTATTGAAAAAACCCTTGCGCTTGCATCCAACGAGCCCAGCTTGGTACCTGGAGGGTCTGCCTGCAATACGATTGTGGGGATTGGAAAATTGGGCGGAGCAGCGCGTTTCATCGGAAAATGCGGCAGTGGTAAGATGGGCCGGTTTTTTGAAACGAATCTAATACGTCAAAATGTCGAGCCTTTGCTTTTGCGCTCGGATTCGCCCACCGGTCGCGTTCTTTCCATCATTACCCCGGATGCACAGCGCTCAATGTTTACGTTTTTAGGTGCTTCGGCTGAAACCTTACCGCAAGACATCACAAAAGATTTATTCAAAAATGCGGCAATTGTTCATGTCGAAGGCTACCTTCTGTTTAACTCGGATTTGATCTTAAAGGTCTTAAGAACAGCCCGACAGTCCGGAGCACGGATTTCGTTGGATCTGGCCAGTTTTAATGTTGTTCAGGAATCCCATGAGCTGGTAGAGCAGATTGTTGAATCTTTTGTCGACATCCTCATTGCCAATGAAGATGAGGCTGAGGCTTTCACCGGACACCGGGATGAGGCCCGCGCCATCAAAGCCCTGTCAAAAAAAGCAAAGATTGCTGTCCTTAAAGTCGGCGAGCGGGGTAGCTTTATCACCCGTGGCGAACAAATTGTGGCGGTCCAGCCCAAAACCGGTGGCGCGGTAATTGATACGACCGGCGCCGGTGATTTGTGGGCCGCGGGCTTTCTATATGGATTGGTCAACGGATATTTGCTGGAGCGGTGCGGTGAATTGGGCTCGGCTTGCGGTTATGAGGTCTGTCAGGTGATCGGTGCCAACATTCCCGAGGCCGGCTGGGAAAGAATCAAAAAGGGAGGTTAAATGGCTGCAAAGTATAAGAGCCGCAAGGAATTGCTAAAAAAACCGGATGAATTTATCACCCTCACCGGCAAGGCCATCGCCATCGTCAGAGACTACCAAAATCAAATAACGTATGCCCTCCTGGCAATTGTGGCCATTGGACTCATTTTTCTTGGATACCGGTTTTTTGCACAACGCGCCGAGACAAAAGCATTTTTAAAGTTGCAGCAAGCCCAATCTGCATACCAGACGCAGAAGGCCGCATCTTCAGCAAAAGAGGCCCACAACAAGGTTTCGCAGGCATTTCAAGATATCATCAAAAAATACGGTGGCAATGCAGGTGGCAAACTGGCGCGAGCGATATATGCCAACATCAGCTACGAAGCCGGCCAATACGAAAAAGCCATCGCGCTTTACGAACAATCGCTCAATGACTTCAAAGAGAATAAAGCCGTCTACAATCTGATTCTTAACAGTCTGGGATATGCCTATCAGCAGATGAATGACCCCCAAAAGGCGGCCGTTTATTTTGAACGTGCCGCCACCCAGACCGATTCGCTCATGCGAGAAGATGCGCTATTTAACCTGGGATGGGTCTATCAAAAAATGGGGGAGACGGCCAAAAGCCGGCAGAGGCTTCAACAGATTTTAGATGACTATCCAAATTCGCTCTATTTTGAAATGGTTCAGGAAGAAATAGGCGTCCAAAACAGCAATTCCGCCTCCTGATGGTAGGTGAAAAACGCCGATTCAGGTCCAGCGCTGTTAAACGTGAAAACGGCGCATTACTGCTTCACACCGACTTCCAGATTATACTTTTTAATTTTCTGATTCAGGCCACTTTTTCCAATCCCCAGCAATTCTGCCGCATGTGATTGAACATTGTTGCTCATTTTCAACGCGCGCTCAATCATAGTGCGTTCGATCATGGCCAGCGTATCATAAAGTTTGGCGTTTGCCGGTATGCCTTCTAGATGCAAGGTGTTGTAAACATTATCTTTAAACCCTTTGGGAAGGTCCCGGACGCGAATGGTCTCACCCGCGCACAGAATCATCACCCGCTCAATGACATTTTCCAGCTCCCGGATATTTCCTGGCCAGTTGTAATCATAAAACAGGCGGTCCACCTGCTGGTCAACGCCCATGATCGGAGCTTCGGCTTTGCGTTCAGATGCATATTTTTTAATGAAATGATTCACCAGTAATCGAATATCCTCTTTGCGATCCTTGAGGGGGGGTAACACAATATGGACGACGTTTAACCGGTAAAAAAGATCGTCCCGAAACCGGTTTGCCATCATTTCGCGCTTTAATTCTTTGTTGGTGGCCGCAATGATTCTGATGTCCACCGATATGGTACGGACACCGCCCACACGCTCGAAAACCTTTTCCTGCAAAACACGCAAGAGTTTGACTTGCAGATTCGGAGATAATTCACCAATTTCATCTAAAAACAACGTCCCGCCGTCAGCCAGCTCGAAACGGCCCTTTTTCGTTGCCACTGCGCCTGTAAAAGCGCCTTTCTCATGACCGAACAGTTCGCTTTCCAGCAAATTCTCAGCAAGGGCCGAGCAATTGACAGCCACAAAAGGCTTTTCACGCCTGGCAGAATTAAAATGAATGGACCGCGCAACCAGTTCTTTGCCGGTACCGCTTTCGCCTTCAATTAATACGGTTGCATTGGAAGGGGCCACCTTCTGGATAGTATCAAAAATATCCCGCATTTTTTTGCTTTTACCGATAATGTTATCGAATCGAAATTGAGATTCAACCGCATCGCGCAGGCGCTTATTTTCTTTAACCACCTGATAGGTAGCGATGGCTTTTTGGGCATAAATAATCAAACGTTCGTTGTCGAAGGGTTTAAGGATATACGTGTAAGCGCCTTTTTGCATGGCCTCGACCGCTTTATCCACCGTACCGTGGGCTGTCATCATAATTACCGGCAAATCCGGGTCCTCTGCCTTAATTTTTTCAAGCAATTCAATACCGTCCATTCCGGGCATTTTCATATCGGTGAGAATGAGGTCCAGATCAGAGTTTTTACGAATTTCAAATGCCTCCTGCCCCCCCGAAGCACTAAGCACTTCATAACCCTCTTCTTCCAGAAGAGCACTTAGAATGGTCAGATAGTTTTTTTCGTCATCAACAATGAGAATCGTTTCCATGATGTCTTCGTCTGGCTGTGATTGTGTTTTGGATTTAAGGGTGTCACCGATGTTGACCGCAACAGACCAAAGTCGAATTAAATCGGTAGCCCGAAAATTTCCCTCTGCTGGCAGGGCAGATGGAAACTAATTACGTTCCGCGGTGGCCGTTTCATCTGGCGAGGCTGTTCCTGCTGTAGTTGGCTTGAGCGGCAGCTCGACGGTGACCCGTGCCCCGGAAACGGGTCGATTGACGATCTGGATGCTGCCACCGTGGGACTCGATGATGTTTTTAACGATGCCCAAACCAAGGCCTGTGCCCTGTTCTTTGGTTGTAAAAAAGGGATCCCAGATTTTATTCATATTTTCAGGTGGAATGCCTTGGCCATCATCATCAAAATGGACCGTCACTTGGTGATCATTGGAGCTGACTTCCACCAGGATTCTGCCGCCATCCGGCATCGACTGCATTGCATTTAGCAAAATATTCAAAAAAGACTGATACAGCATGGCCGAATCGGCCATGATGTCCGGCAGACCTTCTTGATAATTTCGTTTAATGATAAGGCCTTTTTGCTTATACTGGGCCTCGAGAAAGGTGAGGTTTTTATCAATAATTTCTTCAACCCGACAAGGAGACATGCTCGGAACCCTGGGCTTGGCGTAATTGATAAAATCGGTGATGATCGAGTTTAAGCGGCTTGCTTCTTCAACGATAATGTCAGGAAATGTGTTTTGGGGATCGATTTTAGCAATTTTTTTCTTTAACAGTTCGGCCGAACTTCTGATAATACCAAGTGGATTGCGAATCTCATGTGAAATTCCGGCGGCCATTTCACCCAGAGAAGATAAGCGCTCGGCGTGGGCCAATCGTTCCTTGAGGCGCAATCTTTCCATAGCTCGCCTTTGGATAATACCTTCACCTCTTTTAACCACAAAGACCAGCACCACAAAAAGCGCCCCCATTAGCAGCGTGCTCGTAATCGTCACCAGAATTTGAATCTGAAAAATGGTCTTATAATCTTCAGATAGATCCTGGGAGATCTCAACAACTCCCAGAACTCGTCCCGAGATTTTTCCCAGCTGCGGCTCCCAGCGCAAGGGGGCGAAAGTGATCAGTTGAACCTTTTTGGGAAAACCCAGCAGAATCTGCAAAAAATTGCCTCTTTGAACCAGTTTATGGTTCCATTTGCCCGAACGGGCCTGTAAATATCCGGTACCACCATAGTTTCGACGTCCGATTAAGTACTGATCAAAGCTATACGAGATCTCATTGTCCATGCTGTAAATATTGATCTTGTCAACCTCAAAACTATGCAGCGTGCTGCGGACAACTTTATCCATTCGCTCAAACTGCTCTACATTGCTCAATCGAATTTTGCCATACATCAAACCAACGGGAACAATGAATTGTAGAAACACCTGGTGATTTAAATTCTCAATCATCACGTGGGCATAGTCCTCGCTTTTCTTGCGCTGCATAGATTTTACCCAATGGGTATTAAGGGCCGAAAATATAATGGTCGCTGAAAAAATAACGACCAGCCCGCTAAAGGCAAAATATTTAACCAGGCGAAAAGGTTTGAGCTTGTCTTCTGGAAGTTTGGGTTCCATTGTTAAAAATCTCAATAATATCAATAGCTCTTTGGCAGCGCTATAAGAATACTAATTTTTCCGGTCAAGTTAAAGCTTTTTCCGCTGAAGCTGGAAATTATTTGACCGTTGCTTTCAAAAATTTGACGTTAAACAAGGACATTATTGCCCAGCATGACCAAAAAGAATCTTTGCATCCGGACCTTAAAGCTGGCGCCATCCGCAAACTGCCTTATAACCATCTGTAATAATTATATTTAAAAATTTTGCCGTCACCGTTCTATTTGTCTATATGTATTGGCGCAATATTTGCAATGCAAGTTGCCAGCACCACAATATAACACGCAAACGAACATTTACCAATATGGCATAAGAAGTATTGCACCTCGGCAAGGTCGTCTGTTCACAAAAAGGAGGAATAGGATCAAAAATACGGTTGCGAATAAGCCCGGCCTAAGGGAGGCTAACTTCTCACCAGCAGCAACTATTTCAATACCCGACAAGGCGATTAAGACGAATTAAACTGGAATGTCATATGGTATAACTAATTGTAATTATGTATAATTATCCATAACTGCTTGACTACTATAGGATTATATGCGAAAATTTATTTAATTAACAATCATTTATCACTGAATTTCATTTGAATCGCTTTCGCATTACTCATAATCCGTCTCTCAAAATAGGGAAATCCTGATCCATGGCAAGCAAAAACCGTTTAAAAGAAACCAGAGAATCTTTGTTAATGAGCAAAGCCGAACTTGCCCGTGAAGCGTGTGTTTCACCCATTACGATAGCCCGCATTGAAAAGGGCATGCCATGTCGCATGGAAACCCAGCGCAAGATCCTGTTGGCATTGGGCCTGAAATTAACCGAAAAAGACAAAATATTTAAGGACTAAGAGCATCTCATGGTATTTGGTAAAAAAGACAATTTAGTTGGACTTGACATTGGATCCCGCTCTCTGAAGGCCGCCGAAATCGCCGAGACTAAACGAGGCCGGGAGTTAAAACGATTCGGCATGACCGACATTCCCCACGGCGCTATAGAGGACGGCGCGATTAACGATCCGGAAGCAGTCGCGGAGTCAATTCGCCAGCTTTTTAATGGGTATGGTATTAAGGAGCGTAACGTGGC
>JASFJF010000199.1:0-7138 GCA_050122255.1 Desulfobacterales bacterium | reverse complement strand
TAATAATGACCCAGTGGGGGCCGAAAGTCAGCGCTGCTATTCGATTGCCGATCATATCAAGATTCACCAGCTGACCGGCTTCGGTAACGGCATTGGTTCCGGTGATAAACAAATCGGCATGCAGTGCCTGCCGTCTGCGTTGCTTTTTTTGATCGTCTGAAACCTCTTTGTCGAAGGTGTCCCAAATCTTTAGATCCGCCCGACCTTTCAGCTTTTCGTAAAGACCCGATGCGGTAAAGGTCATCGAACCGCCCCAGGATACGGTTTCAGGCTTTAATTGGGGGATCAGATCCTCCAGCACAATCATATTGGCATCCGCTTCATTTCTTGCCAAAAAGACATCAAAATTGTTGGCTTCAAGAGCCGCCTTTACCTCTGTCAGCCGTATTTGCCAGAAGTTGTCAATCGGTTTGTCCATTCATTTCTCCTTTTATGCTTACAGCCGGTTGAGCCCGATGAAACGGAAAGTTATCTGATTACTGAACCGGCAACAGCCAACCGGCAACCGGCAGACGTTTTTGGGTGTGCTTTCATGTGATTTTGGTCACCACCAACGTCATATCATCCATCTTTGCCTGCGGATGGCAGAAGCGGTCGACCGCTGTGATTGTTGTTTGAATGATTTCTCTGGCCGGTTGTTCGGCATGCTGGCGGATGATATCCTTAAACCGCTCTTTGCCGAACATTTTGCCTTCGGGACTTTGCGCCTCCCAGATCCCGTCGGTTCCCATCATAATGATCTGGCCTGGGCGAATGTTTTTATCAAATTTTTGATAAGCAGCCGTTTCAGATACGCCCAATGGCAATGCATTCCCGGTCAGGTCTTCAAACCGGCCGTTTGCGCAATCGTATATCATGGCCGGATCATGACCGGCATTCACCCAGTGAATGATCGCATGTTCGCGGTCGATTTCACAAATGAAAAGTGTCATGAAACGCCCGGAATCTTCGACATCCCGCGTCAGTTGGCGGTTTACGTCGGATACCACCTGGTCCAGTTCACCCGATCGCGAGGTGCGCTGACGCAAAAAAGCGCGCGCAGTGGTCATCAGCAATGCCGATGGGATACCGTGGTCGGCAACATCGCCCACTACCAGACAGATCTTTTTCTGGTCTTCGTCCCCGGTCATCAGGTAGTCGTAATAATCCCCGCCGGTCTCTTCACAATAGATGCTGGTGCCCGCAATATCCAGACCTTCAATTTCAGGATCGCGGCCGGGCAGCAAATTCTGCTGGACTTCCATCGCGATATCCAATGACTGTTGCAGGCGCTCACGCTCTTTAAGGCCTTCGGTCATTTCATTGATGGCATCACCGGTATAGCCAATCTCATCGTTTGTGGTGACCCTTACCCGCTTTTCGTAGCGGCCGTTTCTAACGCCCTGCAGCGTTTGAATGATTTCAGCAAATGGTAAAGTCAGGTTTCGGCTGACCAGTATCGTCAAGCAAAGACCGGCAACAATAAAAAGGGATGTGTTCACAAATATGGTTGACTGTAAAATGTTCAGTTGGGTTAATGGATCGTATTCGGTAATGGTGATTCGATAAAAGATATGCAGGATCGAAAAAAGGGGTATTAGATTGCATGCAAAAAGAAGCGCGAGCAACCGGGTCCGAATTCGAATGCGCATCGTCTTCGGGATCTTCGATAACTCCCCTTCCGGAAAAAAATAGGGCGCCAATTGTTTTTGCAGTACATGCTCTAACAGGAAGAATGCCAGGGTAACCGTAATTAAGCCAGTGCTCAAGCTCACGAACAACGAGCGATGAATCCAATAGGAACCGACATCCAAAATCCACCACATACTGCAGTAGACAATGGCCGATAGAATCCACATGCTAAAGCTCAGGCCGATCAAAACATAGGGTTCATTGAGCACCTTGCGGCAGGCTGCTTCCTTCAATTGTTGCGATACGGATTTATTGGCAAATCGCGCCTCTAAATATTTTCGAATGGGTCGCTCATAGCGCAGCGTCATGACCCAGACAAAGATAAAAGCAGCGGGCGTAAACAGAATATCAATCATTTCGACCGCAGGATGTTGCCAGATGTGTTCCGGTGGATCGGGTTCTGCCCGAAACATCAGTACTTGAAAAAAAGCGACCGCGATTAAATTTGCCAACATGTTGGCTATCAACATTTCATTTTTTAGACGATACCGTTTTAGTTTTGTCATGGTCGGGAACTCCTGCCGTCATGGATGCAAAATAGAAAAGTCAGCATATATTCTGTTGGTCAAGATCTGGCAGTCGGCAAATAGAGTAAATTCGATAGTGCATGAATCCGATATAGTACATACTGAAAATAATTTGGAACTACTACATTATCAAGTAGAAATCAAACCAGACGACAAACCAGGCGGTCATTAGTACCTTTCTCGGCACGGTTTATTAGCGGGTGGACCTTTAATGCCAAATTGACGATTTGCATATTCTTCTGCATATTATCTTTAATCCGCACCAGCGGTGTGCTATTGTGCGTTAAAATGGCTGTGGGCCATACGTTATGAGGAAGCGGTGAATCTTAATGGGTAAAAAAATGTTAAAATTCAAAGATGTTGACCATGTGGCTGCTGCACTGGAGTCTGCCGAGTACATATGTTCAAAAACGATTGCTACGGTCGTTTTTTTAGCGCAGGCCACACTCAAACCGGTGCTGGTGGAAGGCCCCGCCGGAGTGGGCAAAACCGAACTGTCTAAAGCGGTTGCCCGCAGCCTGGGACGCGAGTTGATTCGGTTGCAATGCTACGAAGGGCTGGATGAAACCAAAGCGCTCTATGAGTGGGAGTATGCCAAGCAGCTGCTGTATACCCAAATGGTTAAAGAAAAAATTGATGACGTGGTATCCGGAGCCCGCAGTTTGACCGAAGCGGTGGATCGCATTGCCGAACAAGAAGATGCCTTTTTCTCCGAACGGTTTATCCAACCGCGGCCCCTGTTGCAGGCAATTTCTTCTATACAACCGGTTGTCCTGCTGGTGGATGAAGTCGATAAATCCGATCCTGAATTCGAAGCTTTCCTGTTAGAAGTTTTAAGCGATTTTCAGATATCGATTCCAGAACTGGGCACCCGCACGGCACGCAATATTCCCTTTGTATTTTTAACCTCCAATGATTCGCGCGATATGAGCGACGCCCTGAAGCGACGCTGCATTCACCTGTATATCGATTATCCGGATCGTGATCTGGAGATGAAAATCGTCCGGCTCAAAATTCCCGAAATTAAGACAACGCTGGCCGGCCAGCTAATCGATGCAATCCATAAAATTCGGGGTTTGGACCTCAAAAAAAAACCCTGTGTTTCAGAAACCCTGGATTGGGCCCAATCGCTGCTGGCACTTCAAATCGAAGACCTGGGCCTGGAAGTGGTCAGAGATACCCTGAATGTGATCCTCAAATATCAGGCCGATGTGGATCAGGTTCAAGGCAAGCTGTCTCAGATAATCAACTAACAAATGGTCTAAAATGTCTTAAATGTTCTAAAGTTTAAGGTCTCACGCAAAGGCGCAAAGAATCAAGAGTTAAAATTTTCAACTTTGCGAGCTTGGCGGCTTTGCGCGAGCAATTAAGCAAAATGAACTGATTCCTCAATTCAGCTGAAGTCATTTTTTCTGATG
Organism: Desulfobacterales bacterium; assembly: GCA_050122255.1. Lineage (GTDB taxonomy): Bacteria > Desulfobacterota > Desulfobacteria > Desulfobacterales > JAHEIW01 > JAHEIW01. The sequence goes on along the minus strand of JASFJF010000199.1, from coordinate 3,522 downwards.
GTTAATCTGGTTTTAAAATTCGTTGGTATTGCCCGTAGCGCCGGTTTGCGGATAGCCACTTCGGAAGTGCTCGATTGCCTCGATCAAATCCAGCTGGTCGATGTTACAGAAGAGCCGCAATTTGCAGCGGTATTACGTGCCAATTTTGCAAAAAGTCGGCGGGAACAGCGGCATTTCGACCGTTTGTATCAGATGTTTTTTCATGAGCTGCGCCAAGATGCCTCAATTGTGAACTCCGAACCCCTGGCGCAACAGGTCGAAAATACGCTGCAAGCACTGGCACAGGTGCAAGAAGACCATCCGAACATGCAAGCGGTTCTGGATTTTTTAGACGGCAATCTGCTGCCCTATTTTGAACGGCTCCAACAGATCGGATCCGTACCGGATGATCAAAACCACGGACCGGGAGCGAATCTGGGTGCGGTGACCCAACGCCTTGAAATTATGCTGGCGCTCAATGCTGCGGAGGAGGCCCTGGAGCAATTTTTAATCGACCACCGTGACCAGTTGGACTGGGAAATACGTCGCGACTTGAATACACTTTTTAAAAGCCGGCTGCAAAGTGCCCGCCGGTTGTTAACCCAGGACCGCCGGTCATATGCGAACAGCGCTGATAAAAACGTACCGTATCGACAGCGGCTAGATCAGCTGGGGGAAATCCATTTTGCTTCGCTGTCCAAAAAGGAAGTAGCAGACATGCGTGAGGTGGTCGAACAATTGGTGCGCAAGCTTAAAGATACCATCAGCCGGCGCTATGCACGGCAAAACCGGGGAATGCTGGATATTAAAAAGACCTTACGGCGGGCCGCCGGCTACCAGGGGATCCCAATGGAACTGTGTTATCGCCATCGGCCCTTGCGGAAAAGTAAAATCGTCGCCCTGTGCGATGTCTCTGGGTCCGTATGGTCAGCGGCCCGATTCATGTTAAACATGCTCTATTCATTGCAGGAATGCTTTACCCGGGTGCATAGTTTTGTATTTGTGGCTGGCCTGGATGAGGTTTCCCATGTTTTTGAAGATTTTGAAATCAACCGGGCCATTGAAAAAATATTGAAGGAGGCCAATATCGAATACAATGCGGCAACCGACTACGGATTGACCTTTCGACAGTTTAAAAACAGGCACATGGATATGCTCAATAAAAAAACAACCCTGATTATTATCGGTGACGGCCGGACCAATTACGGTAATCCGGAAGCAGGTATCCTCGATGAAATGCGCGACCGAAGCCGTCGGGTAATCTGGCTGAATCCCGAGACGCCCTATTTCTGGTATACGGGCGACAGCGAAATGCGAACTTATATGGAATACTGCGACGAGGTCCGTCCCTGCCAAAACCTGAATCAGCTGCTGGAATTTATTAAGTCGCTGGTTTTGTAAGAAAGAGCTTTAATCCACACCACACTTGCGAAAATCGAATCGAAGCGCCAGAAGGCATATACCATGGATTCAATAGACATCAAAAAGGTTGAAAATTCACAAAGCCCGTTTTGCCGGGATTTCATTGAAATGCCCTTTGCTCTTTATCGCCATGACCCCAACTGGGTCCCCTGGTTTGACAAAGACATCATCGCTTTCATCGATCGCCACCATCCGGTGTTTGAACATGCAGCGGGTGAATTTTTCGTGGCGTTGAAGGGAAATCAGGTCGTCGGCCGAATTTTTGTTTTCGATAACACACGCTACAACCAAACGCATTCTTTGAACAGTGCTTATTTTTATTTTGTCGATTTTGTTGATGACGGCCCGGTTGTTGAAAGACTGTTCCAAACGGCCATTGATTGGGCCAAAGCCAGGAACCTTGATAGCTTGATGGGCCCGATGGGGCTGGGCGGAGTAACCGGTATCGGCTTACTGATATCCGGCTTTGACCAACGTGCAGCCATGACAATGATGATGTATAATCATGCTTATTATGCCCAGCGCTTCGAAGAATTAGGGTTTACAAAATATATTGATAATTTTTCGTTTTATCTGCCCACCACCGCCAAACTGCCGGACATCATCGCTCAATGCGCAACAGATCTCCTAAAAAAGGGTGAGTGTCGTGTTCTTGAATTTAAATCCAAGCAGCAACTGCTACAAATTGCCGACGACATTGTAACCGTTTTTGTGCAAACACTCAGCGACCACGTCGGCAACTATGAGTTGTCGGCAAATGAACTGACCTTTCTTAGGAATAGCCTTATGCAAATAGCCGACCCCAGGCTGATCAAAATCATCACTTACAAAGACAAGGTCATCGGTTTTTTATTCGGCTTTCACGATCTTTCGGCCGCTATGCAAAGGGCAGGGGGTAAATTAAATCTGTGGTCGAATTTGCGGTTGCTGCGTGAATATAAAAAAGCGGATCGGATCCTGATTAATGGAATGGGCATCTTACCGGAGTTCCAGGGTACCGGCGCCAACACCCTCCTATATGCGGAGATCGAAAAAACGATACGGCAGTACACTCAATTTAAGCATTTAGAAATGGTTCAGATTCAGGAGACGACTGCCAAAATGCTAAGCAATGTTGATACGCTGCAAGGAGAGATTCTGAAGACCCACCGGGTGTATCAATTCAAATTTTAATTTTCTACCTCATCGTAAATAATAGGGTCCTGTCATTTCCCGATGGGCGATTTGAATTTTATACCCCTTGTCATACGAATGTTCCAAAAAAACGTGAAAGGTATCGGAACGGACTACTGCCACCTGGCTGCGGATGAATTTGTTGATACCTGCCGGGTGAGTGATCTTGATGCCGTTTTAAATGACAGCGTACCGCCTCCAAGCCGAGTCGGTTCGCCCGGACCCCACCCATATCCGGTCATATCTGTTTGCATCAAACCCCATAAGTCCTCATCATTCGAATATCCATCAATGGATATTTTCATGTTAGACCAAACGAGTGATTCTCTGACGTTGAGTTCTTTTATTCCGGCTGTCAAGGCGCTTTCATTTGCGCTACCGGATACGATATCGAATTTTTGAATCGATACGGATGCGACAACACCCATGATTATCATCACCGAAACCAGTTCAATTAACGTAAACCCTCTCTGGTTCAGGCTAAAATAATCTTTACGCATATGGATCAGTCCTCTTCTTTTTAGTTTGCCTTAATTCTGGTGGCTATGGTTCATACGGGTCATTATCGAACACCAAAATGCCGCACCTCAATAATAGCCGCAGAGTGCTGGAGTATGGAAATACAGCTCCTGACGATATTGAATGCAAAAATCGTGCAAATAAAATGTATAAGTTCAATTTTTTAAATATTCTATAGGATTATAGATATTTATAGAATGTCATGAATTTAAGGTAAAAAAGGTTCTGAAAAGAATGTGCGATCATTTGGGTAGTTTGTTTCACAATAGAATGGCGATAAAGGTAAGGGATTCATATAGCGGAGGAAACACCGATCTGTCCGAAAATGCTGCTGCCCAGAGTGATGTTCATCTGCCGGAGGGCAGGGCAAGGAAAGATCGGGACGTGCCATAAACAACCGATTGAAAATATAATCGATTCAAATTCAAG
>JASFJF010000198.1:0-7155 GCA_050122255.1 Desulfobacterales bacterium | reverse complement strand
GACGATCATTACCATTACCACGGTCGGCTTCGCGGAAGTCATACCGCTCTCGCAGAACGGGCGAGCCATAACGATCATTATCATTGTCCTGGGCATCACAGCCGGGACCTACACGATCGGTGTGCTGGTCAGGGCATTGGTCGAGGGTGAGCTGATCAAAATCTTCGGGAGGATAAAAGTGCAAAAACAGGTTTCTGAATTAAAAAATCATTTTATCATTTGCGGTTTTGGACGCATCGGTCGGATTGTTTGTAGCGAACTTAATGATGACAATATTAGTTTTGTCATTATCGAACAGGATCCGACAGTCATTGAGCATATCGAAGCTCTAAAATACCTCTATCTGGATATGGACGCAACAACTGAGGAGGCGTTGATGCAGGCCGGTATAATGAAAGCCAAAGGAATTGTTACCGCCGTCAATTCAGATGCCAATAACGTTTTTATTACGATGACCGCCAAGAGTCTGCGACCGGATGTTTTTGTGCTTGCCCGAGCATCTGAGGAACAAAATGAAGCCAAGTTGTTCCGTGCCGGAGCAACCCGGGTCGTATCGCCGTATCTGATTGGTGGACGGCGTATTGCTCAGATGCTTAAAAAGCCAACCGTCGTAGACTTTATTGATTGTGCCATGATGGGTTCACATCTCGGCCTGATGATGGAAGAAGCCACCATCGGGGCTAAATCCAGTCTGATCGGCAAAAACTTGATTGACAGCAATCTTAGAAGAGATTATGGGGTGATCATTGTGGCCATCAAAAAGCTATCAGGGGACATGGTTTATAATCCCATGCCGTCGGAGGCATTGGAGGCGGGGGATGTGATTGTGGTCATTGGAAAAAAAGAAGATTTAAGACGCATGCACACGGTTGTGTAAATGATGAAAAAACAAAAATTACATCCGACAGCCATTATTGGTTGGAAGGAATGGATCGCGTTACCAGAATTAGGCATACCGGCTGTTAAAGCTAAAATCGATACGGGGGCTCGCACTTCAGCCTTGCATATATTCAACCTGCAAGAGTTTAATACCGATGGTCAACGCATACTACGGTTCGGCATCCATCCGCTGCAGCGACGAAAGGATATAGAATACTTTTGTGAAGCTCCAGTATTGGAGCAGCGCCGGGTAAAAGATTCAGGTGGACATTTTGAAAAACGCTATGTGATTCAGACAACAGCGAAATTAGGGGCGGTGTCTTGGCCGATCGACATTACGCTGACAAACAGAGATCCGATGCTGTTCAGGATGCTGCTGGGACGCAAGGCGGTGGAAAACAGATTTTTGATCCATCCGGGCAGGTCCTATTTAACCGGCAGAGCGTTAGCAAGATCATATCAAATCAAAAAGAGTAAAAAGGCGGCAAAATGAAAATCGGCATCCTTTCCAGAAAGCCCGAGCTTTATTCGACCCGAAGTCTTGTTGAAGCTGCCGGCAAGCGGGAACATGAAGTTCAAATAATCAATCCACTGCGATGCTATATGAACATCACTTCTCATCACCCTGCTATTCATTACAAAGGTGAGAAATTAGAAGGCTTCGATGCGATCATTCCTCGCATCGGCGCCTCAATCACATTTTATGGTACTTCGGTCGTGCGGCAGTTCGAAATGATGGATGTCTTTTGTCTCAACGAATCAGTCGCCATCAGCCGCTCGAGAGACAAGTTGCGCAGTTTGCAGCTGCTGGCCCGCAGGGGCATTGGTCTGCCGGTTACCGGATTTGCCCATTCAACCCTGTTTACCGATGATCTCATCAACATGGTCGGCGGCTCACCGTTGGTGGTCAAGATGATCGAAGGCACGCAGGGCGTCGGCGTTGTACTTGCCGAAACGCAGAAAGCTGCCCAAAGCGTTATCCAGGCCTTTCGGAGTTTAAAGGCCAATATTTTGGTGCAGGAATTTATTCGGGAATCCAGTGGTACTGACATTCGTTGTTTTGTCATCGGAAATAAAGTCGTGGCTGCCATGATGCGCAGGGGACCGAAAGGCGAATTCCGTTCCAACCTCCATCGAGGAGGACGTGCCGAGCAAGTGCGTATAACGCCCGAAGAGCGTTCAACAGCTGTTCGGGCTGCTAAAATTATGGGCCTCAGGGTGGCCGGTGTGGATATGCTCAGGTCAAATCACGGTCCGGTCGTCATGGAAGTCAACTCCTCGCCAGGTCTGGAAGGTATCGAAAAAACCACCGGAAAAGACGTTGCCGGCATGATTATCGAGTATATCGAAAAAAATGCCGCACCCGGAAAAACGCGCACCAGAGGCAAAGGATAATGCGCGCTTCACTCACACTAGCCGGCTCAAAAATAAAGCCCGGACAGCAGGCCGTGATACAGGTGCCGGTGGCTCGGCTGTATACACATACGGAAATGAGAATGCCGGTCCACGTCATTCACGGTTATAAGGACGGACCGCAATTATTTGTGTGTGCTGCCATCCATGGCGACGAGATAATCGGCACCGAGATTATCCGGCGGTTGATGAAACTCAAAAAAATTAAAAAGCTGAAAGGTACGCTCATTTCCGTACCGGTGGTAAATGTATATGGGTTTTTGCAACAGTCGCGTTACTCACCTGATCGCCGCGATTTAAATCGCTTCTTTCCAGGATCGGAAAGAGGCTCACTGACATCTCAGCTGGCCGGCATTTTTGTAAATGAGATCATAGCCAACTGCACCCATGGCATCGACCTGCACGCCGGCTCCAACCACCGCACGAATCTGCCCCAGATTCGTGCAAACACCGAGGATCCGGACACGCTCCGACTGGCTGAGGCTTTCCGTGTCCCTATTATTATTAACGCCAACATCCGTGAGGGCTCTCTCAGGCAGACGCTTGCCGAGAAGGGCATCCCTTATTTGCTTTACGAGGCCGGTGAAGCGCTGCGTTTTGACGATGTTGCCATCCGGGCTGGAATCCGCGGTATACTATCCGTTATGGAAACCATTGGTATGCTAAGGCGCAGCAGCTCACGTAAAAAGAAGACCATCGAGCCGATAATCGCCGATGCCACCACCTGGGTTCGCGCATCGGCTTCGGGCATTCTGCACATGAATGTTCCGCTTGGTGCCAGGGTCGGCAAAAACAAAAAAATCGGTGTCATCGCCGACCCTTTTGGTACCCGTGAAACAGTGATTGAATCGCCTGTATCCGGCATGGTTATCGGTCGGCTGAATTTGCCTCTCGTTCATCAGGGCGATGCAGTGATTCACATTGCTCAAATCGATCGCCTTGCCGGCATTGAGCCCATTATAACGGATTTTAGGGAAGATATTATTGGTAAGAGTTAAATATTGGTGAAACGGTGGGTTGGGTTGCAGTGATGCGCACGACATTCGGCCTAAAAAGTTCGACCATTATTGTTCGGATTTCCTTCAATTTTTAAACAAATCGCCATGCCCCGAGCTATTTGTCATAACGAATCACGCACACCTTTTGATGTTAAAAAGATGAATCAAGGGTTAATTAGAACCCAATCTGATGATGCAGCATCCAGAGTTATTGAATCCATTGCCTTAAGAGATTGAAAGTGCTAATTTAAAGGGGGCCGATCTTTTCAAAGCTTTACATCAGTTTGAATGCAATGGGTCATCAAAACATAGGAGACATTATGAAGAGCTTGACGCCATCTTCAGGCTTTAATCAAGTGCCGCTCTGGTATGCTGCAAGCATGGAATATTGGGTCGATCGCACCCAACGGACGATTCTTTTCTGGGACGTATTGCGCAAACGCGGCAACAACTACCTTGCCCATCTGACGGCCGGACAGCCGCCGGTGCTGGTTTTCGACTATGAAATGGTGCTCGATGGCCGCACCTTCGAGCGGCCGGTGAACTTTTCTCTGATTCGTATCTTGGACCGGCGATCCAAAAAAGCCAAACCAGCCAAACAGACCGAGCGCCGCTTAACTCAAAAAAGCAAACCGGCGGAGACAGCCCAGCCGGTGCGACCCATTGTGATCATAGACCCGCGGGCCGGCCACGGCCCGGGTATCGGAGGCTCAAAGCTCAACTCCCAGATCGGTGTGGCCCTGGATTATGGTCACCCGGTCTATTTTGTTATGTTTTATGTTGATCCGGAGCCGGGACAGACGATCGCTGATGTCCATGCCGCCGAAATCCGCTTTCTCGAAGAAGTGGCCTCAAGGCACCCGCAGGCCCCCAAACCGGCCATAATCGGTAATTGTCAGGCCGGTTGGGCAACGGCACTGATAGGCGCCGATCGTCCGGATGTCACTGGGCCGATGATTTTCAACGGGTCACCCCTGTCTTACTGGGGCGGCGTTGAAGGCGCCAATCCAATGCGTTACAGAGGTGGACTGTATGGCGGGGTCTGGTTGACCTCACTTTTTTGCGATATGGGCAATGGTCATTTCGACGGCGCCAACCTGGTCGCCGGATTTGAAGATCTGAATCCGGCCAATACCTACTGGAAAAAACTCTATCATGTCTATGCCAACATCGACACCGAAGAGAGCAGATTTTTGGAATTCGAAAAGTGGTGGGGTGGTTTTTTCAAAATGAACTTTGAAGAAATCCATTTTATTGTCGACAGCCTGTTTATCGGCAACGAACTCGAGCAGGGCGTATTGCGCCTGGATGAAGATAGAGTCATCAACTTGAAGAATTTCAAGGACCCGATCCTGGTATTTGCTTCCGGGGGAGATAACATCACGCCGCCCCCCCAGGCCCTGAATTGGATCAAGAAGGTTTATGGCTCGGTGGATGAAATCAAAAGCCATGGGCAGGTAATTGTCTATATGGTACATGAAAAAGTCGGGCATCTGGGAATATTTGTTTCCGGTAAAGTGGCCCGGAAAGAACACCGCGGCATCATCGGAAGTGTTGATATGCTGGAATTCCTATCACCTGGACTCTACGAAATGGTTGTCAAGGGCAAGCCCAGCCAGCCCTGGCTGGATGATTACGATATCCACTTCGAGCCACGAACGATGGAGGATATCCTGAAACTCGATGATGGCCTGGAAGATGAAGAAGCATTTTTGCCGGTGAATGCTATTTCGCGCTTTAATGACAGCCTTTACCGATCCTTTTTAAGCCCCTGGATTCGTGCCGGCACCACTGAAACAATCGCTGAGACGATTCGGCAGCTGCATCCCCTGCGGGTTGAGCGCTATATGGCCTCGGATTTAAATCCGTTTATGCAGCCCGTCAAGTTTTGGGCTGAAGCGTTAAAACGCTATCGTCACCCGGCGGCGGCGGACAATCCGTGGGTGGCCATGGAAACCGCTTTTTCAAAGGCGGTAGAAACCGGCCTAAATTATTTCCGCGATGTGAGGGATCTGACCCAGGAATTCTGGTTTAAGTGCTTATACAGCATGCCCTTGATGAAGCAAATGTTCGTTTGGCAGTCAGATAGTGACCAGAAAAAAGCAGCCACGCAAAAAATCGATAAGAAAACGCGCCAACGCCGCAAAACCTGGGCCAAGATGGCCGCTGTCGAAGGCGGGTTCACAGAAGCGATGGTGCGGATTTTTCTGGCCGTAGCCGGTGCTAACGGCAAGCTGGACAAGCGCGAGTTTGCAGCTGCTGAAAAAATAGTCCTGGGCAACAGCCGTTTAAGCAAACTGTCGGCCGACCACTATAGAGTAATGATCAAAGAGCAGGCCAGAGTTTTAGAACTGGATAAAAAATTGGCTTTAGAGGGATTGGCAACGCTGCTACCGACCCGCAAAGATCGTATCGAAGCTTTTACCATCGCCGAACAGATCGCCGTGGCTGACGAAAAACCAGATAGCCGCGAACAAGCAATTCTCGATCACATCGGCAGGATTTTGGAGATCGACAACAGTTAAGAATTGACTCAAAATTAGCGTTTCGTTGACTTTATTGGGTAGTTAACATGTTCACAAGTAAAGTAAACATTAGCAGTGCCATCCAACTAAAAAGAATAGGGGATGCGGTAAACCTCGGCGCTTTTAATTTTCACGACAAGGATCAAAATGATGCCTTTGGCATGCGATTGCTCGAAAAGCGATTGACCTGCAGCCCGCACGGCCTATTCGGCCGGTCAGTTTGATGAAGTGAGTATTCTCAGCGACAGATTTGGCGCCGATGTTGAAGATGACCGACTTCAGGGAACGATCGAAAAGCACCGAATTTAACCATAAAACCGGGCAAAGTGCGAATCGGAATTTTTTGAGCATAATCCGCAAAAGCATTGCGCAGCATCCAGCCCATCTAAATATCGGAAAATGTGTCTACCAAGCCAATGAGATAGGTCGCAATTATCCGATTACCAGCTTGTCATGAAATGCGTGACCAGATGCACGTTTTTCGCCGCTTGTGCGAATATTTTGTTTTAAGTATCCCACTTGCAGTCAGAAAATATCGGCAAATCGACAATTAGGCTAACGCAATTACCAGGACCGCCCTTTGGGAGATGACAGCAGCACACACTTGATTATTTCCACCATCAGGTAAAATTGCAGATCATGCTGTCCCTGGGTATGAACGCCTTAAACGATTTCCCGACCTCTTTGGCAAGGTATCCAGGCACAGCAATGCCGGATGTATACTCGGCATAGTTGACGAATGTACGGCCGTCAATTCGAACCTTCATACCTTCCTGTGGCGTCTTAAGGGGTACAATCGCAAATGTATCCTTGTATTTTTGCGTAAGCTCCATATGGCCAAGTTTTGCGGCCTGATTGCCGATGCTGACCTCAAGGTAATGCCTGGACCCTTTCTGGATCTTTTCTTTGTATTCTTCACCGATAGTTAACAACACCTTATGCAGCTTCTTATTCATCGCAAGGCTCCTAAAAGTGATTCGTCTGCACGCATTTTAATGCATCATACTCAAGTTAAACTTTCATCAGGACCAGCTTCAGTCCGACATTTTTAAATGTCCTGAATAGCGACCGGCTGTAGAAACCTCCACGCAGTTGTCAAGCTCCCACTCTGAGACGATGTGATCATCTGCAACTGCATTTACAGGGCAAAAGTATTCTTCGCCGGTTTCATCTCTATATTTTCTGAAATTAGCATCATTTGTGTTCATTGATGTATCTCCCTTAGGTTTGTTTTGCATGGTTTGACTAATGAGAATGAGTCGCAATTTGTTTTATGCGTATTGTTACTGTGATTTTAAATACTATTCCTAACATTGATACGAATTGGAATTTGACAATAC
>JASFJF010000197.1:0-7194 GCA_050122255.1 Desulfobacterales bacterium | reverse complement strand
CATTGCTTTTTTGCCGAGAAGCAAATCGGCCAGCTGGGTTCGCACAACCTCTTCGATCACCGCCAGCTCATCGTCACGATCTTTTTCAAGAGATGCAATCTCCTCATCTTCGATCAGCCGTGTGCGATCGTCTTTATCAATCCCGCGTCTCGAAAATACTTTGGCGTCAATAACAATTCCCTGAACACCTGGTGGTACCCGCAAAGACGTATCTTTGACATCACCGGCTTTTTCACCAAAAATAGCACGTAACAGTTTTTCCTCCGGGGAAAGCTGGGTTTCTCCTTTGGGCGTAATTTTACCTACAAGAATGTCGCCCTGCTGCACCTCTGCGCCCAGATGAATAATACCGCTGTCATCCAGATTTTTTAAAGCCTCTTCACCGACATTGGGAATATCACGCGTAATTTCTTCTTTGCCCAGCTTGGTGTCTCTGGCAACGACTTCAAATTCTTCTATGTGTACCGAGGTGTAAACGCCGTCGCGCACCAGCCTTTCACTCACCAGAATCGAATCTTCAAAATTGTAACCGCCCCAGGGCATAAAGGCCACAGTGACATTTTTGCCCAGTGCCAGCTCACCCTGATCAGTTGCCGGTCCGTCGGCAATGATCTGGCCGGCCTGAACAAACTCGCCTTTGCGCACTATGGGGCGGTGGTTAAAGCAGGTGTTCTGATTGGATCGAACAAACTTTGAAAGATTGTAAATAGTGACATCTTTTTCAGAAGGTGTTTCCGTCGGATGGTGCTTTAAAACAATACGAGATGCATCAACGTGGACCACTTCAGCATCCCGCTTTGCCACTACTGCAACACCGGAATCCCGGGCCACTACGCCTTCAATACCGGTTCCAACCAGCGGAGCGGAGTTGATCAGCAGCGGCACCGCCTGGCGCTGCATGTTGGAACCCATCAGCGCTCGGTTAGCATCGTCATTTTCCAAAAATGGGATCAACGAGGCCGAAACGCTCACCAGCTGATTGGGTGAAATATCCATCAGATCAATTTTTTGTTTTTCAATCATCATAAATTCGCCGGCAACCCGTGAAGTGACCAGCGGATTGACATAAGCGCCCTTCTGGTCGATGGGTGCGTTGGCCTGAGCGATGGGATGGTCCTTTTCCTCAAAGGCATCCAAAAATTTTACTTCTTCGGTAACTTTGGCACTGTCAACGACCCGGTAAGGTGTTTCAATGAAGCCATAGCGGTTAACGCGCGCATAGGTACTTAAAGAAACAATCAGGCCGATGTTGGGCCCTTCCGGAGTCTCAATGGGGCAAATGCGCCCGTAATGCGAGGGGTGAACATCGCGCACCTCAAAGCCCGCTCGCTCGCGTGTGAGACCGCCGGGTCCCAATGCGCTCAGTCGCCGCTTGTGTGTCGTCTCGGAAAGCGGATTGGTCTGATCCATAAATTGAGACAGCTGACTGGTACCAAAGAATTCTTTGACCACCGCCGATACCGGCTTGGGATTTACCAGGTCATGCGGCATTAGCGCATCGACCTCCTGGAGACTCATGCGCTCCTTTATGGCCCGTTCCATCCTTACGAGCCCGATGCGATATTGATTTTCGAGCAGCTCGCCCACTGCGCGAACCCGGCGATTGCCCAGGTGGTCGATATCATCAACGACTCCCTGCGTATCCCGAAGCTGGATCAGGGCCTTGGCCGTCAGCAAAATATCTTCTTTGCGCAAGATATTTAAGTTAATTTCACTGCCGATTGCCAGGCGCTGGTTAATTTTTAGCCGACCAACACCGGAAAGGTCATAATAGGTCGATCTAAAAAACAAATTATCGATAAAATCCTGGGCAACTTCCGGCGTTGCCGGATTGCCCGGCCTCAACCGTCGGTAAATTTCAATCAGGGCTTCTTCTTTGCTTTCAACTTTGTCCAGCAATAGCGTTTTACGAATAGAATCGCTGTTGCTGGTTGCATCGACATGCAGCAGATCAAATTCGGTGACACCACTATCACCCAGCTTAGTCAATGTCTCCTCTTCAATCAACTCGGCGACCTTCACAATCGGTGCCCCGCCCTTTTTATCGAAAATGGTGTTGGCGAAAGCACGATCTAAAATCTCTTCGACGTTGATGGGAATTAATTGGGTACGCAGCGATTTGAGGCGTTTGATGGCCTTTAGGGTAAACACGCGGCCTTTGCGCACGATGACTTCTCCACTTTTGGAATCACGCACATCTTTGCTCGCCCGTTTGCCCCTTAGAAACCCTTCATTGAACTCTTTATAGTAGCGTTTGCCCTTTACAATTATCTTTTCGGTTGCGTAAAAGTAGCTCAGTAAATCTTCAGTCGTGTAACCAAAGGCCTTAAACAGCAAGGTGACCGGAAACTTCCGCCGGCGATCAATGCGAATGTAGACAATATCTTTAGGATCGACTTCCATATCAATCCAAGAGCCGCGAACCGGTATGATTCGGGAGCTGTAAATAATCTTCCCGCTGGAGTGGCTTTTTCCCTTGTCGTGGTCAAAGAAGACACCGGAAGAACGATGTAACTGGCTGACGACAACACGCTCGGTTCCATTGATAATAAAGGTCCCTTTTTCGGTCATCAAGGGAATGGTGCCAAAATATATTTCCTGCTCCTTGATATCGCGGATATTGGAAATATTGGTGTCACTGTCGATTTCATAAACAACCAGTCGGACGGTAATCCGAACCGGTATCTCATAAGTCATCCCGCGGTGAACGCATTCCTCGATGCTGTGCTTCACTTCACCGAAGCGGTAAGATACAAATTCAAGGGATGCACTACCGGTAAAATCCTTAATCGGGAAAACAGATTTAAAAACGTTCTGCAAACCGATGTCCTCACGCTTTTCAGGTGGGATATTCATTTGCAGAAGCCGTTGAAAAGACTCGCGTTGCATTCCGATAAGATCAGGAATTCCGACAATCTGTTTTATCTTTCCAAAATTTTTCCGAATCCGTTTTGGTGCCAAAGTGCTTTTCGACATGGCATCTCCACTGTTAGTTGGGGGTTATGTGTAACTGTTGGTAACGTAACTGAAACCAAAAGAAACTGACCGGCGCCGCGCAATGGGGGGCTGCCATCGTTTCCGATGCGCCCCCCTTGCTTGCTGAGTTTAAGGTGAATCTACTTGACCTCCACCTGAGCGCCGGCTTCTTCGAGCTGGGCTTTGATTTTTTCTGCTTCATCTTTGGCCACGCCCTCTTTCACCGGTTTGGGAATTTCATCAACCAGAGCTTTGGCATCTTTTAGGCCCAGTCCCGTAATGGACCGAACTTCTTTGATGACCGCGATTTTCTTGTCTCCAGCGGCTGTAATAATGACATCAAACTCGGTCTTTTCCTCATCGGCCGCCGCCTCACCCGCGGCTGCCCCGGGGGCCGCTATCGCAACCGGTGCGGCTGCAGATACGCCAAATTTCTCTTCCATTTCCTTAACGAGCTCGCTGAGTTCAAGCACTGACATACCTGCTACAAATTCAATAACATCGTCTTTGGTGATACTTGCTTTCGCCATTTTTTCCTCCAGTTTTCAATAACACCATCATCACTTGATGGTTTATCTGTTTTGTAGGTTAGGCTGCTTCTTTTTGATCTTTGATGGCCTGCAAAACATTTAAAAATTGCCTCGGAATTTCGGCCAGCGTCCTGACAAAGCCGGTGGGAACACTGTTCATTGTCGCCACCAGCATGCCCAGGAGAACCTCCCGCGACGGCAAGTCCGCAAGTGCCTTGATTTGATTGCTGTCCAGAACGGCACCGTCCATGACGCCGGCTTTAATTTCAAATACCTTGTTGTCTTTGGCAAAGTCTGTTAATATTTTGGCCGACGAAACCGGATCGCCATAGCTTAAAGCGATGGCATTCGGCCCTTTGAACATGTCCTTGATCAAGTTGACATCGGTTCCTTCTGCTGCTCGAATAAGAAGCGAATTTTTGGCAACCTGGTACTCGACTTCTTCCTGAGTGAGCTTGCGGCGCAATTCATTTATGGCCGCAACATCAAGGCCTTTGTAATCGGTTACAAATACGACAGCAGCCTTTGTAAATCGTTCGTTTAAATCCTTGCTGATTCGTTTTTTCTCTTCAAGATTCACAAGTTGTGTTGCACCTCCTTTCCCTTTCTTTCTGACAAAACCGGAGGAATTCGTGTTGCCGATTTGCAATTGACGATAGCATGTTCCCGCTTCGCTCAGAGCTTGTCATAAACAGGAATCATACAACTGTCTCGGCAGGCCGGCAGAGCCGATTAAACACGATCCCAGCGGAGCGCTGCGAGCGTGAACCTACGGTCTTTGACAGATGAATTTTCTAATATTGAGCGCCCATAATGAGTTGCGGGTTTCCCGCAGGCGCCAATTTTAACCATATCGGTTAAGGTTACCTTATTTTAACAGATCTTTGACCAGAGATGCATCGACCTTAAGGCCGGGCCCCATGGTCGTTGAAATCGCTATACCTTTTAAATAAGTACCTTTGCTGGAAGCCGGTTTAAGGCGCATAATGGTGTCAAAAAAAGCCGTCATGTTCTGAACAATTTTATCGACCCCAAATGAGACCTTGCCCATGGGTGCATGCACAATTCCCGCTTTTTCGACTCTAAAGTCAATCTTTCCGGCCTTCAGGTCCTGTACGGCCCGTGCCACTTCGAAGGTAACAGTTCCGGTTTTGGCGTTCGGCATCAGTCCGCGAGGCCCCAGCAGCTTTCCGATTTTTCCGACGGACCCCATCATATCGGGTGTGGCAACGGTCTTATCGAACCCAAACCAACCGCCCTTAATTTTTTCAATCAAATCATCATTACCGACGAAATCGGCGCCGGCTTCAGAGGCCTCTGATTCCTTTTCGCCCTTGGCAAACACCAGCACTTTAATAGCCTTGCCGGTACCATGCGGCAGAACTACGCTGCCCCTGACCATCTGATCCGCATGCCTGGGGTCAACACCCAGACGTACGGCCAGATCGACTGTTTCATCAAATTTGGCATACGCTGAATCCAGTGTCATTTGCACTGCGTCGTTGAAACTGTTGACACCTTCGGATTCGATTTTTTTCTTGGAATCCAAATATTTTTTTCCGCGTTTCGGCATCTTTCAATCCATCTCCCTCGATCGCGTCGCTTGGTCCGGGTTACAGGCTTAAACTGCTCAACCCCTGCCCTGCAATCCCATTCCGCAACGGTATTTATGAACTCACTTCTATACCCATACTCCTTGCGGTTCCTGCGATGATGTTACAGGCAGCATCCAAATTATTGGCATTTAAATCAACCATTTTTAATTTTGCAATCTCTTCAACCTGCTGACGGGTAACGGACCCCACACGCTCCCGCTTCGGGTCTGCAGCACCTTTCGCAATTTTGGCGGCTTTCTTCAACAAAACCGCCGCAGGCGGCGTCTTGGTAATAAATGAAAAAGATCGATCCTGATAAACGGTTATGACAACCGGTATGATCATACCCTCTTCATTAGCTGTTTTGGCGTTAAAGGCCTTGCAAAAATCCATGATATTGACGCCATGTTGACCCAGCGCTGGACCAATCGGCGGCGACGGATTGGCTTTCCCAGCTTCCACCTGCAATTTGATCATTACCAATACTTTTTTTGCCATTTACTTTTTCCTGCTCCGATGTTCCAACTGAGCAAAACCGCTCAGTGAGATGTTAAAGTTTTTGGACCTGTACAAACTCCAATTCAACTGGTGTTGAACGCCCGAAGATGCTGACCAGGACCTTGATTTTTCCCTTTTCGGGATTGACTTCCTGAACGGTTCCATTGAAATTGGTAAAAGGCCCGTCAATGACGCGAACTTCGTCTCCGGATTCGAAAAAATATTTGGGCTGCGGTTTCAGCTTACCGGCTTCCATGCGATTTAGAATCCGGGCGGCCTCTTCTTCGGACAGGGGCGTCGGTTTACGCCGACCGCCTAAAAAGCCGGTTACTTTAGCGGTGTCATTGACGATATGCCAGGTTTCATCATTTAGATCCAACTGGACCAGAATGTAGCCTGGATAAAACTTGCGTGCCGATGTTTTGCGTTTGCCTTTTACAAGTTCAACAATTTCCTCGGTTGGCACAACCACCTCTCCGAATTTATCCGCATGCGGGGATGTGGCAATGCGTTCTTCCAGGCTGGCCTTGACTTTGTTTTCAAAGCCCGAATAAACGTGGATAATATACCATTTAAGCGCCAATCGTTTTCCTCCTCGTTTTATTGCAAGACTACACGGATCAGATTGGACAAGCCGATATCAACGAATCCTAAAAACATGGAAATAATAAGTACCAGCACAATGACAACCGCAGTGGAGCCGATGGTTTGTTTGCGTGACGGCCAGGTCACCTTTTTGAGCTCTATTTTGACCTCTCTTAAAAATTGGATCGCCGCTTGAAAAAAGTTGGTCTTTGGCTTGGCGGTCGGAGTGCTGACCACCTGAGACTGCTTCTTGGTTGCCGCCGATTTTGCCGCCTGAGCCTTTTTACCGCGCTTTGAAACACGGGTCGTCTTTTTTGTGCTGATATCAGCGGTCTTTTGAACTTTTTGGGTTGCAACAGACGCGACCGATTTTTTCTTCTTTTTTTTGGCGCCAGATGTTTTTTTTCGTTGTAGCCGTCCCATATCACTCCTAAAACGTTGAAAGCTCAAAGCGTCAAAGATATGAGGAATTCCATCGTTCCCTGACCTTCAAACCCTGAGCCTTAAAAAAAAAGAGATGGCAGGCCAGGAGGGATTCGAACCCCCAACCGCCGGATTTGGAGTCCGATGCTCTACCGTTAGAGCTACTGGCCTGCATCCTAAAATTGGAATTAGTTCATCAGAAACAAGGTTTGGCATGTTTGAAAAGCGGCCGAAGCCCTCGCTTGTGCTCAATTTTGCAACCGTTCTTGAGTCGATATTATCCGGATACGGTTATTTTGTCTCCCGGTGAGGCGTATGCTTGCGACAAAATCGACAATATTTACTGAATTCCAGTTTATCTGGCGTCGTGCGCTTGTTTTTCGTGGTTGTATAGTTTTTTCTTTTGCATTGCGTGCATGCAAGGGTAACGATTATTCTCACCGTTCGACTCCTATAGCCCTATTCAATAATATCGCTGACCACGCCGGCCCCCACGGTACGACCGCCTTCGCGCACCGCAAAACGCAGCTCTTTTTCCATTGCAATCGGGGTGATCAGCTCAGCCTCAATCGCCACATTGTCACCCG
>JASFJF010000196.1:0-7195 GCA_050122255.1 Desulfobacterales bacterium | reverse complement strand
GGCTTCCCGCGGATTGAAAGCGGGAGCGTACACATTAGTACGTGAAGTATTTTAATTCGCGGGTTAACGCAGCTATCGAGCATTAGATGAGGTTTTGGAACCGCTTTTGAATTTTTCCAGCTGTTGCTTGTAATATGATCGATTTCCCTTTGCCAGTTTAAGCGCCTGTTCACCCGCCTCTATCGCTTCCGCACTCAATCCGTTTACAAAATAGCTTTCAGCCAGAGTGTCGTAAACATGTGATGATCGATCCAGTTCAATCGCCATTTTGGCCAGGAGCAGAGCCCTTTGCGGGTCGCGCAGTGATGTATCCTCACAGGTAGCATAAAGCCATGCCAGGTTGTTGAGCACGTGCGGGTCATCGGTTCGCAATTCAAGCGCCTTTTCATAAGCATCTTTGACAGCCGCGTAATCTTTGCGTTCGTAGTAAAGATCCCCCATAAGCCGGTATAAATTGGGATTATCCGGAGAATTTTGCAGCTCCCGGGCGATCACTTTTTCAAGTACATTTTTATTTAGCTGACTACCGAAAACGCCCATATTTAACTGATACCCGACGAAACCGATCAGCAACAGTCCAACCACGTAGAGGCCGATACTTTTTTTCACTTTTTGGTTATGGCGATGGATCCAACGACGGTCCGCCTCGCATTTATTTAGATAATCGATACGTTCGCGTATGCTGAAGTGATGCCAGTTGGGCCTGTCGGCCGATTGTCCGCTGGTGGTTACAATTTTATTAAGCGTCGTAATTAAAGGTTGGGCCGAATCAAATAAAGAATAGACAAAAATATCCGCCTGGCGTTCGAAATTGCGCATATAAAAACCAAAAATAAAACGAAAATAGATCAAAAATACAAGGATGATCACCAGGCTGAAAAGTGCCGAAAAAATGGTGGTCTGATCGAATCCGGTCTTGTTGATCAACCAGTAAACCGGCTCGGCATATAAAATTCCAAATAGGATGATATCAAATGTAACATAAGACAGGAGCATATAGCCGACGAAAAACAGCAGATAAAAAATCAGATGCTTTCTTTTGACATGACCAATTTCATGAGCAATAACAGCATCGATTTCTTTGGGTTCAAGCAAGCGCAGCAGGGAAGGGGTCACCAGAATGTAACGAAATTTCTTGATGAGGCCCATTACACCGGCTGTGATCATCTTGCCGCCGAAAATCGGCCAGTAAAGAATGTCGGCGTAGGCAATACCCGCTTTGCGGCATAAACTGGCAATACGCTGGCGATGCTCACCATCTTCAAGTGGTTTGCATCGCCAAAATTTTTGTATCATCGATGGTCCGATAACCGCCACAGCCAGAAGAAATAGCAAAAAATAGGTGATCTCCCCTTCAGTGGTCTCAAGAAAACGCGCCGGCCACTCAAACGGCAGGGCCTTGATCAGATCGGCAATTCCCGAAAGAATCAACCAGGGAAGCAGTACCGGGACTGAGAAGGTAATATTTGAAAGCACATAGGTTTTCTGGGAAATGTCGTTGCGATATAGCTTCTTATAGGGACCATAAGCACAGGCCCAGACCAGCGCCAAATAAAAAACAAAAAGGCCCAGAAATAACAGTGCTTCAAGCGTGGGGATGGTTGCAAACAGCGGTATATGGATAAAAAAAGATGGCAGGCTGAGGCCATAAATGCCGACCGCGAAAATTAGAATCGCCATGATGGATTGACGCATTAAAATAGCGTGAAATTGCGCGTCCAGCGATGCGAACTCGCCAACTGCTATGCGACGCTCGAGTCGACGAAATAAAAATGAGGTAAAGTAAAAAAACAGTAAAATAAAGCTGACAAAAAGGGTAATCGTTTCTAGACCATTAAAATTGGTTTCTTCCGAGGGCTGATACGTCAGATAAATCAGCAAGACAACGATGAAGTATATAAAATTTCCAAACATATAAAATTAATCTTTGAAGTATCTTTCTTTTTCAGAGTATATACACCCGCAATACTGCTGCCGGTAAAGCCCCATCTGTTTGGAGCACTCAATACCTTCCTTCCAGCCTGCCCGAAAATCCTGGTATAAAAACGGCACGCCCACCGTTTTGCCGATAGATTCGCCCATCGCGCGTATCAGATCGTGCTGCTGCTTTTTACTGTAAAGCAATGTTGATGAGTAGGCCTGAAATTTTCCGCGTTTGGCAATCAAGGCGGTCGACTGCAGGCGGTCATGATAGCAATAATTGCAGCGCTGCGACTCCCGAAAGGCAACATTCTGGATGAAGCCTTCCAGGTTATAGCCATCCTGATAAATGACCTTTAAATCCTCTTGCTCAGCAAAAGTCTGCACTGCTTCCTGACGTTTTAGACATTCGCTATACGGGTGGATGTTGTGACGGTAAAAAAAACCCATCACCTCCATGCCTTCTTTCCGCATAGAGTGAACAGGATATATGGCGCAGTTTGCGCAACAGATGTGTAAGAGCACTTTCATTTTCTTTCTCCAAAAATGGCCGTGCCGATACGAACCAATGTGGCTCCTTCCTGAATGGCCACTTCAAAGTCTCCGGTCATTCCCATGGATAATTCCGGCAGAGACACATTGGGTATGTGACAGCCTTCGATCTCATTCCGCAATTTGCGCAAGGCTGCAAAAAACGGGCGGACTTTTTCCGGCTGGTAAAAATAGGGGGGCATGGTCATCAGGCCCTGAACGGATAGATTGTTCATCTGGCTGATGTCGGAAATTAAATCCATCGTTTCATCGGCGGCAATACCCGATTTGGTGTCCTCACCGCTGATATTCACCTGTACCAGGATTTGCTGGATTTTGCCCACCTTGGCGGCTTGCCTGTCGACTTCCTGGGCCAGTTTAAGCGAATCCACCGAATGAATTAAATCAAAGAGCCTGACTGCATATTTGGCTTTGTTGGACTGCAGGTGGCCGATAAAATGCCATGAGACCGGATATTGAACCAGGGCCTTAAATTTTTCACGCGCTTCCTGAACATAGTTTTCGCCCAGGATGGTTACTCCGGCTTCGAGTGCTGAGCGAACCGTTGCAGATGCAATGGTTTTACTGACCGCAACGAGCCGTACGGATTCCGCATCCCGTCCACAGGCTTGAGATGCCTGTTGTATACGCTCCATAACCTGATGCAGTCGCTGTTTCATGGCAGACTTAATAAAGTATAAGCATGCGGGTTAAAAAACGCGATCATCTCTTGTGATCACGCCTTCTTTGATCAAAAAATCAACAATCTCACACACGGGCAGACCAACCACATTGGTGTAGGAGCCTTTTATACTTTTCACCAAAACAGATCCCATGCCCTGGATACCGTAACCACCAGCCTTGTCAAATGGTTCATCGGTCTGAATATACCATTCGATCTCCGCATTGCTAAGGCTTTTAAAGTATACGTCTGTTTTTACCGCTCCCGTGAAAAAGCGCTCTTTGCGCTTGCAGCAAACGCAGTACCCGGTAAACACCTGATGGATATTGCCGCTTAGGCGCTTGAGCATTTCTCTGGCCGCAGCCACAGAATCGGGTTTGCCCAGAATCTGGTTTGCAATGACCACGATCGTATCAGCACCGATGACCCAGCTGTCCGGATGTGTTCGCGCTATTTCGTTGGCTTTGGACGCGGCCAGGGACCTGACGAGCATATCCGGATCTGATTGCGCCACCTTGCGTTCGTCGACTTCACTTGGAATAACACTAAACTTGAGCCCCGCTTGCGTCAGTAGCTCACGTCTTCGCGGAGAATTGGAGGCCAGTATCAACCTGGGATCATCTGCCGGTTTAATCATATCAGATATTTTACTGTATCTTGCATTAAAATTATTACAAATATCAATTATTAACAAATGAAATCGTCTTTGACAAGCAGCCGCGGGTAGCCTTAAATTTGGTAACAAAAACGCCCGGCCTGGGATCTAAGCTGGGTGCTTGTCGAGATTGTTGCAGCGATACGGCAGATGTCGTTCCATTTGTCCATTTGAAAGCTTCAACCAAGGTAAAACTTATTGTAATTCATATATATTTTTGTTATTTATAATAATTGTGTTTCGTTCGATTAGATAGCACTTATAACGATGATGACAGAATTTGCAGTTGACCATGACAGATATGCCCTCGCAAAAATATCGCATCCTGGCTGTTGACGATGATCCTGCCATTCTGGATCTCTACGAGCAAATTCTGAATTTAGACGCCAACAGAGACGATAAAAACCTTGAATTTGATCTCGATTGCTGCTCTCAGGGGCAAGAGGCGGTTGAAGCCGTCCGGCTTTCTCTGGAATTTAACAAGCCCTATGCCGTCATCTTCCTTGACCTAAAAATGCCGCCCGGCCCAGATGGGGAATGGACAGCCCGGCAGATCCTCAGGCAGGATCCGTATACGAATATTGTGCTGGTCAGCGGCTTTATCCGGTCCAAGCCAGGCATGTCGGTCAAAAACACGGATACGCCGGACAATTTACTGTATTTGCAAAAACCGTTTCATCGTCAGGAAATTCTTCAATTCGCAACCGCTTTGAGTGCAAAATGGCAGGCTGAGGCTGATCTGCGCAAGCTCCACCTGGAAATGGAAAACCTGGTCGAAGAGCGTACCAAGGCACTGGTTAAAACCAACAAGCGGTTGCGCGCGGAAGTCGAAACCCGGCGTGACACCGAAAAGGCGCTGCATACGAGCGAAACAAATTTTAGCAGTATGATCTACGCCAATGCCGATGGTATTTTGATCCTTGACGAAAATGCCATTGTACGGTTTATGAACCCGGCGGCTGAATCTATTTTCGGCACCAAAGCCGAGCATTTTGTCGGTCAAACCTTTGAGCATTTGATTTCCCCTGAAAAACCCACCGAACTGGATATTACGCTTGGCGACGGTAAATCCATGGTGGCTGAAATGCGCGTCATGGAAACAGGGTGGAATGGACAAAAGGCTTATATTGCCTCACTCAGGGATATTACCCATCGCAAGGGCATGCAGCAGCAGCTGCAACTCAGCCTGGATCACATCAAAAAAGTGATGGACGGAACAATTCAGGCTATGGCTCTTGCGGTTGAAATGCGGGATCCTTACACCTCGGGTCATCAGGCCCGGGTGGCCGAACTGGCGCAGGCCATTGCCGAAGAAATCAAGATGACGCCCGGGGACGTCGAGGGGGTTTTCATGGCCGCCTCGATTCACGATATCGGTAAAATCTCCCTTCCGGCTGAGATTCTCAGCAAGCCGGTACAGCTAACAGAAATCGAAAGAAAAATGATTCAGGCGCACGCCACGGTCGGGTATGAAATTTTAAAAGGGATTGATTTCTCCTGGCCGATTGCCCAGATCCTGTTACAACATCATGAACGCTTGGATGGCTCCGGCTATCCCCACGGCGTCAGAGGAAAAGAGATTTTGATCGAAGCGCGCATCGTAGGGGTTTCGGATGTAGTTGAAACCATGGCCTCACACCGGCCCTATCGGCCCTCCATCGGGCTGGACAAAGCGCTGGAAGAAATTTTTTACGGCCGGGGAAAATTATACGATGAACAGGTGGTCAATGCCTGTCTGAAGGTATTTAACGATAAAGGATTCCATTTCTCAGAGCCCAAGCACGCACTATCGACGCATCTATAAAAATTTTCCCCGTGATTCAAAAGACCTCTCACGATTATTTGTTATCGTCCAAGCAAAATTAGAAGCCGTTCCAATATTCATCGATGATTAACATCCAATAACAGATAACAATGAGGATTTGATTAATCGCTTGCGCACAATTATATCTTGAAAATAAGACTCTTTTCAGGTATCAGACCTTCAAACGGTTCATGCCCGGGTGGCGGAAATGGTAGACGCAAGGGACTTAAAATCCCTCGGTACTAAGTGCCGTGCCGGTTCAATTCCGGCCCCGGGCACCAAATAAAAACAAGGGGTTAATCACTATTATTTAATGTAGTGCTTGATCCCTTTTTTTCTTCAAAATCAACGATTGTACCCGATTTTGTAACCGTAGCGGATTTAAGATATTTTTCCTGCAGCCTGGCAGCCATCTTAAGATCTGAATCGCTGACAATGTTGTAACGATCAAATACCGATCGGATCTTGTGGCCTGAAATCATCATGGCAACCCGCTCAGGGATGCCGGATCGAATCATATTTCTGACTGCAGTTCTTCTGAAGTCGTGGAAAAGCTTTTTACCGATGCCGGCTTTTTTGCAGGCTGAATTCCAGGCGCCTCTAAAATCGCCGATTTTGCCATCTCCTTCTTTGTTTGGGAAAACATATGGAATCAACTTCTTTTGTCTTTTTCTGGTTTCGTATTGTTGCTCAAAAATTTGCTTTAATTCATCATCGAGATAAACGGTGCGACCTTCTGTATTTTTGGTTTCTCCGACCTCAAGTCTCACGATACCCTGATTAAGATCCACCTGACTCCAGGTCAAACCTCGGATTTCTGAAGCGCGCCAGCCAACCTTGTATGCGAAGGTTATAAATCCTTTAAGATAAGAGGGCAGGGCATCACGTAAGGCGAAAAATTCGTCATGTTCAAAAAACCCCTTCCTGACATTGTCTTCTTTCAACATCGGGATGTAGGGCACCCGGTCTACTTTAGGTGGTGTTTGTTGGGCACTGAAACCCTTATCCCCTCAATTATTTTTTAGTGGGATGCAAGCAGCCACAAATCTGCCTACTCAATTGATTTTTATTTTTAGTGTCGGATTAAAAAGCTCCTTCCTGCACATCGGCTTTAACGTGTCTGTCATATGCGAAAAAATACCCTTCTGCGAACGTATTGTGCACCAGTATGGAAAAAGTGATGTTATGAAGGGCATTGGGGCTGCAAACGACCGCGGGTACTTGGCCGCGATCAGGCAGCCCAAGAGGCATATAATGCATTTTTGGACTTACGAAAAAAACGGGGTTGAAACGAGGACCGATGCCTATATCAATCGGGTTGTATTGGACCCCTTTTAGAAACGCAGAAATTGCCGATCGTTGGGTCAATGGACTTGTCAAGGCAGGATATCCTGGAGGCTCATCATACTACTTGAATAGCTGCTATAAAGAACAACTATCTCGGAGTCTAATTTGTGCAGATACCAACTAACAAAATCTTTTCGAAGTCTGAAAATTTTTGTGATATCTTTATTTTTTTAATCAGCAACGCCACCAAGAAATGCCACCATGATTTGACCGAAATTCTCTCAAAAATCATTTTGGATATCTGGATGATGTCTAA
>JASFJF010000195.1:0-7309 GCA_050122255.1 Desulfobacterales bacterium | reverse complement strand
TCCGGCCCGGCTAACCCCTCTTCTTTATATTATTAGCGGCATCATCTCTTTTGGAGAGTGGGTGGCCATGGCATTCTGGCCGCAAATCGTCACCGTCATCCTGTATTTGCACGTCACCGTATTTGATGCGCTGCTGATCAGCGGCTTCTGGTCCATCATAAATGAGCGCTATGACCCCTATAGTGCAAAAAAGATCATTGGACGCATGGTCATTTTTACCGCTTTAGGTGGTCTTTTCGGCGCCGGAGCAGCTGCTGTCGTCGCCAAGATAATTGACGTCCGGGCCGTAATTGCGATGCTGGCAATCCTGCATGCAATAACCGGATTTGCCCTTTTTGCCGTAACCCGGGGGCAGACTGTCGACAGTGACCAGCAAGCACCGCCCCAAGGACTGCTAACTGCCTTAAAAAGAAATTCCCTTCTTCAACGCATGGCTCTTTTAATGCTGATGCTGGCGATTACCATATCATTGTTGGATTATCTGTTTAAAGCGACGCTCCAGGTCACGCTTTCCAAGGAGGAACTGGTCACCTTCTTTGCCTATTTTTACATTGCAATCGACATTGGCTCCTTTTTACTTCAGACTTTTGTCGGCCAAAGAGCTTTGCAGTGGTTTGGATTCGGCGGCACCATCGTCGTGCTGCCGCTAAGTATCATATTTGGCGGGTTGATTACTTTCGTCTTTCGATCCTTAATGACGGTTACGATGCTGCGCGGCGCTGCTAATTTGATAACCAATTCTTTTTTTGGGCCTGGCTATGAACTTTTCTTCACACCGATTTCACCAGCCGACAAGCGCGCAAGTAAAATTCTCATTGATGTCGGCGCCAACCGCTCGGGCAACATGCTGGGCGGTCTTTTGATCATGGGCATTTTGCTTCTTCCCGGGTCTACCGGAAGCTACATATTGCTTACCGTTATCGCTTTTGCAGGCATTATGTCAGTGCTGATTTTTCTGTTGAATCGGGGTTACATTTCTCAGTTGGCGCTCAATCTGCAAAGCAGGAAATTGAAAGTCGATGAGGCAAAAATTATAGATGAGGCCACCGATACCGGTTTGGCATTTACCCATACGCGACATGAACCGGAAGGATTGTTGCAGCAAATGACCTCCTACCGTAGCACTGACATCTTGTCACAGGACCAACCTGCCAAGCTGCGAAGGACCGTTTTGGCACCCGAAGTAAAGTCTTCTGGTACCTATGAGGCCGCTCAACTTGAAACCATACAGGAATTGCTCAGTCAGGACGAGAACCGCATCCGGCGTGTGCTGGTGAACAAAAAAATGACACCCGCACAGTTGCCCCAGATTCTGCCGCTGCTGCGCAGGGAAGATGTGTTAAAGGAAGCACTGAACGCCATCAAACCGCTGACATCTTCCGCCGCCGGACAATTGGTCGATGCCTTATTGGATCCCCATCGACATCCCCTGATTCGGCGCCGCATTGCCCTTTTACTGGGATATGCAGACAATGTGCGCGCACTGCAGGGGCTCACATTGGGGCTTGAGGACAGGGAATTGGATGTCCGTTTCCGCTGTGCGGAAGCGCTGGCGCGCCTCAAAACCACCCATCCTCATTTGCCTGTAGACAGCGAGGCTATCTGGCGGGTCATCTACCGCGAGATTTCTTTCTTTAGCGGTTCGGGTTTTAAGTCCACACAGGGCGTGGAGCCGCTGCGCCATTTGTTCAATCTGCTGGGTGTTATTTTCGGGCCGCAGGTGATGGATATCTGCTACGAATCGCTGCAGGTGAAAGATCCTACCATACGCGGCACTGCATTGGAATA
Source organism: Desulfobacterales bacterium (assembly GCA_050122255.1). Lineage (GTDB taxonomy): Bacteria > Desulfobacterota > Desulfobacteria > Desulfobacterales > JAHEIW01 > JAHEIW01. The sequence goes on along the minus strand of JASFJF010000195.1, from coordinate 5,521 downwards.
TTTGGAGAACCAGCTGCCGCAGAATGTTCGGACACCGCTGTGGCCCTTGATCGAATCGGGACATACCGAAACGAAATCGGATCGATCCTCGCAAGAAATCATGCATGATCTCATGCAGGCGTTAAGCGCAGATAAAAACAGGGATCAAATTCTTGAACTCAGCGTAAAAGATCTGGAGCAGCCGGATTGATCCCCGAATCCTGCCTAAAATCCGGGTCCGCACCTCGAACAAATGTTGACCACTGCTTGTTTTGAGGCATTCAATGTTTAAGTTGAAAAACATCGGACGTCATAAAGGGAATTGAGGATATGTCATTAACCCGCGGAAATACAGCGCTGGACAAAAAATTAAGCGGACAATACCGCCGGTTATTTCGCAACCTCGCTCTGTTGACCCTGGTAATCGTTGCGTTGGCCACAGCGGCAGTGGTCTATTTTGATAAAAAACAAGTCGAAGATCTTTCACGCAAACTGATCTCCAGCACGGCGTCGACTGTCGTAGAACAGTTGGCATCGTTTTTTAGAAAAGAAGACAATAACCTACGGACCGCTGTCGAGCAACTGCAGATGAGCCGGCTGGCCGATGACTCATGGATGAAAAATCTCTTTTTCCGTTTGTCTCCTTTTTTAAATCGACACCAGAATGCCAGCGGTATTCTCATTACAGAGCTGAACACAGATAACGATTATTTCGGAATATTGAAAACAAGCCCGGAGGAGCCCGAATTTTTGGTGCGCGTTCATTTTGCCAAAGAGTGGGGTCGTGGTAAAGCGCGGCTCGAGCGCTGGCAAGATGGTCAAATGCTGGAGAGCTGGTTTCGCGATGATGATTTCGATCCGATGACTCGACCCTGGTATCAAAAAACCCTATCGGCCGCAGAAAATGAGATCGTCGCCACCGACCCCTATTTGTTTTATATCTCCAATAAACACGGCATCACCCTTTCGACACGCTGGCGCAAACGCAGCACGGACCGCCATTTTATCCTTGCCCTTGATATACTGCTGTCAGATATAACCCGTATCACCCAGGCGATGCGCCCAACGGAAAAAGGCATGGTTTTTGTCCTCACCCATGACCTGCGCCTTTTGGGGCTTCCGGCAAACGAGCGCTTCAGCGAAACAACCCTGGCAGAAGCGGCCCTGCTGGAACCTGTTAGCGAAATAAATCTGCCCGTGCTTCAGACTGGCGTGTCCGAGTGGGAACGGCATGGACGCACCCGCCAGGCATTTCCGTTTAAGGCCGACGGTCAGAATTGGTGGGCAGGTTTTGAGTGGATCGAAGACCACCCCGGACATGCGGGCTTTTGGACCGGCGTACTCGTACCTGCATCTGACTTTCTGGGTGCGCTGTCCTTGCAGCGGAATTTTTCACTGGCCATAATTGCCGGAACAGGTGTTTTGCTGGGACTGATCTTGATTGTCAGCGCCGTGCGCAAGATACGCTTCGAGGTCAAGAAAGCGGTCTCCCATATTGGCCAGAAATTAGGGCCCTTCGAATTGCTCTACAAGATTGGCGACGGGGGCAACGGAACTGTTTATCGCGCCAATCACGCATTGCTCAAGCGTCCCACAGCAGTAAAGGTGATGCTGCCGCAATATGCCAGCAGCGAATCCGCCAAACAGCGGTTTATAAAAGAAGTGCAGCTAACCAGCAGCCTCACCCATCCGAACACAATAGCTATCTACGACTTTGGGCAGACGCCCGATGGAACGCTCTACTATGCCATGGAGCATCTTAACGGCGTCACCTTAGAAGATCTGGTGCGCATTTCCGGGCCCCAACCCGCGGCGCGGATACTTGGTATGCTTCATCAGGTCTGTGGTTCCTTAAGAGAAGCCCACAGCCAGGGACTGATTCATCGTGACGTCAAGCCGGCCAATATTATGCTGAGCGAACGCGGCGGTTTGTACGATGTGGTCAAAGTTCTTGATTTCGGCCTGGTAAAAGACATCCAGCAAGAAAAACCGCATCTAACCGGAGGCAACACGATCGTGGGCACCCCATTTTACCTGGCACCTGAACTGATCAGCGACGCATCGGTTTTCAGCCCGCTGAGCGATCTGTATGCTCTGGGCGGCGTTGCCTACTTTTTGCTGACCGGGCGCAATGTATTTGAAGGCGCCAGTGCCGTTGAGATCTGCGCCATGCATTTACATGATGAGCCGCTGCCGCCCTCGCAGCGCACCAGCCGTATGATTCCCGCCGATCTGGAAGCCATCGTGATGATGTGTTTGGCAAAAGAACCGGCAAGCCGACCGCAGGGCGCCGGGGCCATGTCTGAAATGCTAACACAATGTCAAGACTTTGGCGCCTGGACACGTGAACAAGCTCGAAAATGGTGGGCGGAAAATCGCAGTGTATTGCCGGTGGAAGAACATGAAGACACACGCTCACCCCTGTCAAACACCCAAGCACTGGTTGATGCGGATGGCCCAACGGGGCACTGACTTTTTTCCGATCCAGATGAGCGAATGGTGTGTTCACAGTCCTTAATGCAGGATCCAACGGTTTTTGAACCGATGAATACCGGATATAGCCAGATAAATGAGCAACCCGCCGGAAAATACAAGCAAGACAGAGAACAGAAATTGCCCAAAAAATATAAGCCTGTGAAATGCAACCAGCAGCAGCATCAGTCCGAAGCAAAGACAAAACCATTTGAATAAATTGATGCCAAGCTCTTTTAAGCTTTGTTTAGTCGACCTGTCAGGCCAGAAGCCGATCGGCTGCACCCTTGAAATAAAATTGTTGATGCTGTCCGAATCTGGAGGCTTACCCCAGCAGACGCCTATCAGCACTCCCACCAGACTAAAAAAGGAGGTTAAAATTAAACGCAACTCATAGGTCACGTCGGTAAGAAGGGCTAAAAAAGCGCTGGCTAAGATGCCTGCCGCAATTGCTATAAGTTCAGCAGCTGCATTTACCCGCCACCAAAACCATCGCAATAATGTCGGAATGCCAAACGCCGCACCAATTGTGGCGACTGTCCGCCAGCCCCTTTCAATCGTTCCCATATAAAAACTGATGATCAATGCAATCAGCAAAAACAGAACCACAGCTATTCTGGCTACGCGGATTTGAACTTTATCGGAAACTTCAGGAAAAATTTTTAACAGCCAGTCGTTGATTATATATGAAGCACCCCAATTTATGTGGGTGTCGACCGTACTCATAAATGCCGCCAACAGGCTTGCCAATACCAGGCCTAAAACACCTGGAGGCAGCAGAAGCGTCATGAGGACCGGATAGGCACCTTCTCTGTCGTATAAATCAAACTGAGTGTTCTCAATTTGATAAACATCCTGCCCCAAAGGTAAAATGATAAGTGCTGCAAGGCCGACCACAAACCAGGGCCAGATCCGAATCAGATAATGAAAAAAAAGAAAGAGAGTGGAGGCCTTTTTGGCATCAGCAGCGGTTCGGGTTGTCGCCAGTCTTTGCATCATGTAACCACCACCGTCGGCATCGATTCCGGAAAATGATTGCACAAACAGATAAACGGCAAAAAAACCCGATCCGATTTCTAAGGTGCTCATCCAGCCGGCCTGGGTCGGGAACAACTCCAGAAACTGGTGCCCGCTGCCATATATTTTTTCCAGGCCTTCGATTAAACCCCGCCGACCCCCGATGTAAATCCACGCATTGATGGCCAGCCACACGCCTCCCGCAAGACTTAAGATGAACTGAACAAGGTCTGTGATGATGACGGCGCGAATGCCGCCCATCGATGAATACAGGGCAATGATCAAAATCAATAAAACCAGCGTAATCGCTTCGTTGGGGGATACACTCTTGCCGAAGGCCGGCATGGCCTTGCTCAAGAATACATATAAATTCGGAAGCCATTTTTCCCAGCTAAAAAATACATTTGATATTTTCATCATCGCGCTGAATATCCAGGCGAGTATGATACAGTTGAGCAAAATACCACTGACACCCGCTCTCAGCAGCCGAAGTGCTTCGGTTCTTTTCCCGGAGTACCGAATTGAGATAAACTGTGCATCTGTCAGGGCACCGGTTTTGCGCCATGCAGCCGCAAAAAAGATGATCACAGCCGAGTGCGCACCCATCCAGGGAAGCCAGAGCCAATTTCCTGATAAACCTTTGCTGGCAATGATGCCGCTGATGGCCAGCGGGGTATCGGCCGCAAAATTTGTGGCAACGATCGAGATGCCTGCCAGCCACCAGGGAATATTTCGGCCACCCAGAAAATACTCCTCTTTGTTCTTACCTGATATTCTACGCAGGAAGAATCCGATTACCAGAACAAAAATAAAATAGATCAGGATCACCCAAAAATCGGTTGACTTTAATCCCATAAACAAAACTCACGCGCCACAGGTTGAAAATTTTCTCAGGACAAATCGTGTTTGAGCTTGGTCATTATGTTTGGCACGATTTTAAAATTATCAATCAATTAATTCGCGCAGACCTGCTGCCTCTCCGGTGGGCAATCTTGATTGAAAGCAAATCAGAGCGGCTGTCAATCATCAAATTACAATATGCGCTCGCCATATGGTTGCTCCCGTCGGATTCTAAAATTCCATTGCGCAGGATGACGGTGTCAGTAAATTGTATTTCAACCTACAACGGGGTGTTCGCGTTCTTGACAAAATAACTGGAATTACTTACATTTATAGTAAATCTGCTCTTTTACATACCCCACCTTCAACATGCTATCTGGCATGCTTTATCATCTATATGCTCCATGTGCCAGTTGATTTTGGGGGCGAAACGGCTTCGACGGGGACAAAGAAGCTTGAGCTGCATACCGAGCGTCCTGTCAGCTCGTTAAAATGATGGGGCTTAACATAATCGCAGACGATTATGAATATGCCATGGCCGCATAATTAGGCCATCGTTCTGCCGGATTTTTCCTGCGGATCCGGTAAGAACGTCGACGAGCAGGATAGCCGCATCTGGCTGCCTGTGACAGATTCGGCGAAACCTTAACAGGCTAGTGTTCTTCGTATCCTGCCTGGAGGAGATTAAGATCATGAAATTTAATATCCGGGATATGTATGTAGAGGCTTGAGTGGAATGTTTTCGGACGCGGGTTCGACTCCCGCCGCCTCCACCATTATTTTGTAATCTTTTCAGATACTTCAAAATCCGACCCATCTGACTCTGGTAGAATCCTGGTAGAATTCCAGGCTTTTTCCAGGCGGGAGCCATCGTCTGGAGCCGGAGTATACCTATAATAGTGGTCCACAATCATCCGCGTTGTCGCATGCCCGAATTTGGAAACATGCCGATTGATTCCATCACAAGCCTCGACATCGAAACGTTTATCAGCAAGTTGAAATGTAGTGGCAAGGAGGTACCCGCCTTTTTGAGAGTCGGCTTTATCACAGCATTGTTAAGTGTCTGCCAGTGAAGCGGGCGACCGGCCCGGTTCAGGAAAACGAAATTGATTATAATAGGGTCGGGCCACGGTAAGTAATTGTTAATTCATAAAAATAAATTAAAAAAAGGCCTATTTTCAGGCCTACAAGGCCCATTTTGATCTCAAAATGG
>JASFJF010000194.1:0-7376 GCA_050122255.1 Desulfobacterales bacterium | reverse complement strand
AAAGGGTGCCCTTTCGCTCCATTCGCCGGGCAACGGCCAAACAAATGGTTACTGCCTGGTCTCAAATACCTCATGTGGCCAGTCAAGATCAGGTGGATATCACCAAACTGGAGGCCTTTCGCCAGAAACACAAGGCTGAAATTGAGGCACAAGGCGGCCGACTAACGATGACGGTATTTGCCATAAAGGCGGCTGCTACAGCGCTTAAGATGTATCCGCAGTTTAATGCCACCCTTGATAGCACCGCCGCTGAGATCGTCTATAAGAAATATTTTCACATCGGCGTCGCGGTGAATACGGAAAACGGTTTGATCGTGCCGGTGATCCGCGACGTTGACCGCAAAAGCATCAGAGAACTGGCCATCGAACTGCACGATCTGGTTCAGCGGACCCGATCCCGCAAAGTTGCGCTGGAGGATCTGCAGGGTGGGACATTTACGATCACCAATGCCGGCGCCATGGGTGGGGGCTATTTTGCACCGATTATCAATTTTCCCGAGGTGGCCATCATGGGAATGGGACAGGGGCGCCTGCAACCGGCTGTGGTCCAAAAGGGTGATGCTGAGCATGAAATTGCCCCGCGTTTAATCATGCCGATTGTGCTGTGCATCGATCACCGCGTGCTGGACGGGGCCGACGCCATAAAGTTTCTGAAAACGGTTATTGAGGTCCTGGAAGATCCGGATGAGTTGCTCATCTCCATGATCTAGTTTCCGGTTCCTCGACCTTGCAAAAAAATCCTCATTTTGGCCTCGGAAACAGTTTTTAAAAAATCGTCATTACCTCTAGAGGCTGTTTTTACAAAAACACTATTTTCGTCAGATTTTGTTCGAGGGCCAGGCGCAATTTTATTCAAAAGCGGAGCATACACGATCGTATGTGAGCATTTTGCGCAGGGGCTGGGTAAGGGACCCCAGGCCCTGCCAGCAACTCAGCCATCGGACAAAATATGAAATTTTTCTTGGAGAACGCTATGGTAATGGGTGAGCTGTCACAGGAAACGGAACTACTCGTCATCGGCAGCGGGCCGGGGGGCTATGCGGCAGCTTTTCGCGCCGCCGATCTGGGAATGGATGTCACCATGGTGGATACGGCTCGACGGCCCGGTGGCGTGTGTTTGTTTAAAGGCTGTATCCCTTCCAAAACCTTTCTTTTTTTGTCCGAATTGATTTATGACGCCCGGCGCGCCGAAAGAATGGGCATAACCTTTGGCAAGCCTCAAATCGATTTAAAGGCTCTGCGGGAATGGAAGGCCAACGTTATCGATACAATGGCCAACGGTCTGGTCAGTTTAAGCAAGCGGCGCGGCGTTCAGTTGTTACAGGGGCGGGCGCAGTTTGAAAGTTCCGATGCAGCACGATTGTACGATTGCGAGGTCAGTCTCATGAAGTTCCGTTATGCCATTATTGCTACCGGTTCGCGACCTATAGCCTTTCCGGGAACAGAATTTACGCCCGGCGGACGCATCATGAGCTCAACCGGTGCATTGGCGCTGACGAACGTCCCCCGGAACCTGCTGATTATCGGTGGCGGTTATGTCGGCTTGGAGCTGGGCACGGTTTACGCGGCCCTGGGCAGCCGGATAAGCCTGGTTGAGCTCGAAGACCGTCTGCTCGCCGGCGTCGACCCCGATCTGGTAGAGCCCTTGCATCGTCGCCTGACAACCATTTTTGATTCGATTCATTTAAAAACAAAAGTGGCTTCCATGCAGGAAACCGATGATGGCGTTGCGGTCGTTTTGGAAGGTGATGTCGAAAAATCAGAGCAGACCTTCGATCAAGTACTGGTAGCTATCGGCCGCAAGGCTGCTTCCACCGATATCGGTCTGAAAAATACGCAAGTTGAACTGAATGAAAGCGGCTTTATCAAGGTGGATGACCGGCTGCGAACCGCCGATGAACGTATTTTTGCCGTCGGGGACGTGGCCGGCGGCCTAATGCTGGCCCATAAGGCCAGCCGTGAGGGTAAGGTGGCAGCCGAAGTGATTGCCGGAAAACCGTCCGCCTTCGACGTGCGGGCCATACCGGCCGTCGTTTACACCGATCCCCAGATTGCCTGGTGCGGCCTGACCGAGGAAGAGGCCCGCATTAAGAATATCCCGATAAAGGTTCAGCGTTTTCCATGGAAATTTTCAGGCCGCGCCACGACCATGGGCACACCCGAAGGCCTGACCAAAATCATTGTTGATCCGGAAAGCGGCCGTATTATAGGCGTTGGGTTATGCGGCCGCGATACAGAGGGACTGATTTCCGAGGGTGTTCTGGCCATTGAAATGGGCGCCTTGGCCGAGGACATGGCTTTGAGCATTCATCCGCATCCGACACTTTCAGAAACCGAGGCCGAAGCCGCCGAGCTATATCTGGGCAGCGCTACACACATCCTGTCAAAAAAATAAAGGCTTTGTAGCGTTCAAATGCGGGACGATTTCCGCTTGACATGACCGTTCCAACACTGTAATATAATAATATTAGTATATACTAATATATTGTTATGGACAACGTCGAAAAGCTGGTTGAGATATTTAAGGCCCTGTCGGATCCAACGCGCCTACGATTGGTGAAGTTGCTAAATGATTGCCGGCCGGGTGTATGCCAGGGCGGACCTTTATGCGTCAACGCTCTGGCACATCAGCTCGGGGTTACCCAATCGGCCGTTTCACAGCATCTGCGCATCTTAAGACAAGCGGGTTTGGTACGCGGTGCCCGACGCGGAACGTTCATGCACTATTCGCTTGACCCCGAAGGCCTGAATAAATACCGACATGCATTGCGCGATACGCTGGGCCAAGACTTTCTAGGTGACTGATCCCATTTTTTTTATGCCAAAATATTAGTATATGCGAATATTATTAAATATTGGTTGAAAGGGGGTGATATTATGTGTTGTCATGCAACAGGTCGTCATGGATTTCAAAGATGGGGCCCGCAATTTGTATGTGATTGTGGATGCGACCAGCCCCCGTATGCGCGGCCACGATTTATGACCAAAAAACAAAGGATTGAAGCATTAGAAAACCATCTGGCGGATCTGCAGGAGGAAGCCAGGGCCGTTAAAGAGCATATTGCGCAAATCAAAAAGGCAAAGTAATCCACGATTTAAACCAGAGAGGAGCAGTCGCTCCTCTCTGGATTTCACAATCCGGCGCTTTCGAATTCTTTAGTATCACAAATACATGGGGGTGATTATTTCCGAACAGGATGCTTTACTTAAAGATTTGAATAATGTTATTGCTAATTTAATGACATTAAAATAAGAGGCTTGATTATTGTTTTTTTATATTCAGCCCGCACTTCAAGGGAAACGATGCCATCGAAAAAAACAATTCTAAAAAGCGTTCTGCTAAAGGAACTTATTGCAATCCGGACGGATACGCTTTGGAAAATGCTTTCCTATTACAAGCAGGGTCAACTACCGGAGGTAAACGAGGAGGGCGCTACTGGCAAGTTAGACAACAAAGGTGCGATCTTCATTCCAGGCGGACTGATCTATCAAGATGTAGACGAGAATCAGATTTCATACGAATCTTGGGTTGCAATCGACCAAGCCGGTTTCCGTAAAAAAATCCGTGCGAGCATGCATTATGACAACGCTACTCTTATGTATCCGGATGGAGTGGCTGTCAGCATCAATTTAGACAGCGGATTTTTCACGAGGGCCTCCCGGCGCATCTACACCTATAAAACAGCAGCCTTTAAACGTAAAAGGAAAATCGGTAGCAAGAACCCCGTGGATATTGATTCCAATGATATTATTCGCAGCCATTGTCCGCCTTACATGAATATACCTTATGGTTCCAGAACTCGGATCAGCACTTTTGCCTCCATCGGGTTGGTCGATCCTCACATGTATTTCGCCTATTGCAAGTCGGAATTTAGTCTATCCCAGCAGCGCCGAAAAACCTTTGCCGTTAGACTTGATACTGCCCAAGAGCACGCCACTTTAGCTGACGGAACCGTGTTATATCCACCCTATATCGTTGTTTGCCATGATACGCGTTACAAAGAAAACAGTTTGACGGGATTGATTCGTATTTTGGGTCTTGGCAAATTTGGAGAATTCGGCACCCTAACATTTGAAATGCTGAGCAAACAGCTTATCGGAGAAATGAAGCGAAAAAAAATAAGCTATGGAAGTGAGCACATCTTTGCAACTTACGGCGGTGTCAGCGCACTGGGAGTGCTAAGAACTTACAGTCCGACAAGTCCCGGCAGTCGCTCCTCAAAATATCGACTTGATCTCATCTCACCAAAAAAAGACATGAATATTGACCTTAATCGAATTGCGGCTCGAGCACGCAAGCGCTATCAAATTAAAGCAAACCCATCTTAAAGCTGCCCGGCCGGCATATGGCGATTCAAAGTGCGCACTGTTAAGCGTCCCCAAATACATCAACTTAAGAAATTTTTTACATTAGCCAGGGTGAGATTTTGGTGATATTTTCTGCATTTTTGTTTGCCACAATCATTCTGGTACTATTCACTTTGCTGCCGCTGTGGCGTTATGAAGCCTGGTGGGTACGTTCACTGGATTTTCCACGATTGCAACTGTTGGCGATCTCGATACTTTTGCTTTTGTCGGAAATGATAGTGCTCGATTTATCGCAACATACAACATGGGGCCTGCTTGTTGCCGCCACGCTATGCTTTGCATATCATGCTTGGTGGATATTGCCCTACACACGAGTGTTTCCGGTGGAGGTTAAGACTGCGGATAGCACCGATAGTGGGGCGTCGCTCCGGATCATGACTGCCAACGTCCTGACCCCAAATCGCAACGCAAAGGCGCTGATTGAACTGGTACGCGAAAACGTGCCGGATATCCTGGTCACTCTGGAATCCGATGCATGGTGGCAGGCAAAATTGGATGCACTGGAACCGGACTATCCCCACACAATCAAGTGTCCACTTGATAATCTGTATGGCCTGCATGTTTATTCTAAATTTCGTCTAACAGACAGCCATATCGAATATTTGGTCGAGCCAGACATACCATCGATACACGCTCTGGTAAACCTGCCGTGCGGTCCAAAGATCCGAACTCATTTTTTGCATCCGGCACCGCCGAGCCCAACAGAAAGCAAAGAATCTTCAGAGCGCGATGCAGAGCTGATCATCGTGGCCAAAAGTGTAGCCGAAACGGATACTCCGGTCATTGTGGCCGGAGATCTGAACGATGTGGCCTGGTCGCAAACAACCCGCTTGTTCAAAAAAGTTAGTAGATTGCTCGACCCGCGGGTAGGGCGTGGCATGTTCAACACCTTTCATGCCGACTATTGGTTCATACGCTGGCCGCTGGATCATCTGTTCCACAGTGACCATTTCACTTTGTCCCGCATTTTTCGTTTGAAAGGTTTTGGCTCAGACCATTTTGCACTTTTTACCGAACTGGTGTTAGAAGACAGGCGCAATGAGCAACAAAGCCGTCTCAAGGCCAATGAGGAGGATTTAGCATGGGCAAAAGACAAGGCCGATGGCCAAGGGGTTAGCAAAGAAGATGTTCCTCAGCCAGAAACAGACTAAATACGAGCGGCCCCCCTGTCTTTTTCGGCCTATTTAAAGATCATTATTTTCTCGCAAGATATCAACCCGCATCAACATCACCAAGGAATCAGCTGTCGCTCGCGGAAGAATCCGCCGGTGGGGCCGTCGTCAGGGAGGGTGGCCAACCAGACCGGCGTGTCGGCACCCTGCTCCGGTGTTAGAGGTGCTGTGTGGCCGCCCATATCGGTGCGCACCCACCCCGGGCAAACCGAATTGACCAGGATATTTGAGCCGCGCAATTCCTTTGCCAATAAGACGGTTATGCCGTTAAGCAATGTTTTTGATAATCGGTAGGCTGGCGAGAGTACCGAATTGTAGGGGCTGTCCGGGCTGGCTGTTTCGGCCAGCGATCCCAGGGTGCTGGCCATATTGACAATCCGGCCGTAGCCATTGGATTTCATGATTGGAACAGTGGCCTGGGCCATCAGCAGAGGGCCGAGTGCATTGGTTTCCAGAGTGTTCTGGAAAATATCGGGATCAAGCTCGAGGATGCCTGATTGTGTGTCGATTTGTATGCCGGCATTGTTAACCAGAATGTCGAGACGTTTGAACTCATCCCTGATTTTACCAATAGCCGCTTCTATAGATACCGCCCGAACCACATCGACATAAATGAAATGTGTATCCAGCCCCGCTGACTTCAGCTTCTCAGAGGCTGAAATGCCGTGGTCTTGGTTCCTTGCCCCGATCAAAACAGTTATTTCCAATTGTGCCAAGCGCCGGGCAATTTCAAATCCAATCCCTTTATTGGCGCCGGTAACAAGCGCTACTTTTTTTTCAACAATTGTCATCTTCAATACCGCTTTCAAATAATAGGTAAAAAATTAACGTTTAAAAAGGTGGGCGGCTCATGAGTGCAAATAATCACACTGGGTCGGCGCCACCCCGGATGACCCTGAAAGAAGAAATCAAGGGCAGGATGATTATCATCCTGCCCTCCCGATTTTTTTAGCAGGCGGTTTATCGAATTGCGACAAAATGGTTTTTGATCGCTTATTCTGGTGTGATCAGCAGTTTATGGTATTGCTTTTTTAAAGTTTTCATTTACTTTTTCCCAGTTGATCACGTTAAAAAATGCTGCAATATACTCCGGCCGGCGATTCTGATATTTCAAATAATAGGCGTGCTCCCAGACATCCAGGCCCAGAATCGGTATGTGACCCTGACTCAGGGGACTGTCCTGATTGGGTGTGGTGGTGATGTCAAGTCCGCCGTTGTTAACAACCAGCCATGTCCAACCGCTGCCGAAAAGCAGGGCGGCAGCGCTTGAAAATTTTTCTTTAAAGGTGTCATAATCGCCAAATTTTGCGGTTATGGCTTTTGCGATCTCGCCGCTAAAATCGACTTCTTTCCACAGCAGGGGCCAGAAAAAACTGTGGTTGGCATGCCCGCCGCCGTGATTTCTGACAGCGGTTCGAATGTTTTCCGGAACGGCATTCAGATCCGTTATCAGGTCTTCTGCGCTTTTGCCCTGTAAGGCGTCATGGCCCTCAAGCGCTGCATTAAGTTTGTCGACATAGGTCTGGTGGTGTTTGGTATGGTGAATTTGCATGGTTTGTTCATCGAAATATGGCTCCAAAGCATTATATGCATATGGAAGCGCAGGTAGTGTATGGCTCATCAGTGCACCTCCGATTCATGTTGTCATTTTGTTAAAAAAATAAAAAATGATCGCCAAGATCCGTAATACGGTGTACTAATATAAGCACTAAAATCGATGCGACAACTATTCGGTTGTGTTCCAAAATATATAAATTTCAGCATTTTAAGCTAATTGCTGTATTCCTATGCGACACGAAAACCCACCGCTGAGCCGCCTCAAAAGCGTTTCAAATT
>JASFJF010000193.1:0-7395 GCA_050122255.1 Desulfobacterales bacterium | reverse complement strand
GTGCCCGCCGATAAATTTCTGGTGCGAATGGCAGAGCTTAAAAAATAAAAGGAGGACAGCATGCTAAAAGTTACATTCTTCCTGAACCTGCCCAACGGGAGGCCGTGAAAGCACTTTAAAAAGATGATGCCCAGGCTGGGTACAAAATACGATATCAAGATTGAAACCGTCGAAAAACCCAAAGACGAGTATATGACCGATGAATATTTTGAACTCGATCTGCCGGTTGCGCCGGCAGTGATGGTGGGCGATGAAATTGTTGTTGAGGGCAGCGATATTCGGGAAAGAAAATTGGGACGGGCCATCAGCCGTCATCTGGAACATTTGCCATAATGGACTACGGATGACGGGCTAGTCCGGCCCGCATCATCTGGCTGACCACCAGATGGTGAAACGGGCGAATCAGGTTCATTTGGGCGGCAGGGTTTTAACAAAATCTTTGGCTTTGTTGAGCCAGGATCTGAGTTGATCTTCGCTTTTAAACCCTCTATCTTCAAGCATCACCCAGCCCTTCATCGGTTTGCCGGTGATATCAAAAGGTCGGGCATATGCCTTTTTGAATGCTTCGCTGCAGGCATTTTCTCCTAACCTCAGGATGAGGTAATCTTTATAGACCCCGCAGACCATGTTCCCGTTCAGCAGGTGACAGACACCGCCGAACATTTTTTTGGCCTCGGTATTTTTCCAGCGACCCACGATCTTGGTGATGCGGGCATCGATCTTTCTGTTGTATGGCATGTTCTTGTCCTTTTTTCTAAACCACGCTTGGCGTCATTTGCATGCCCGGTGCGTCTGTCGGGCGTTTGCAAAAACCAAATTTTTTATAAAAAGAGCTTTTACCCTTGGCGGCAAACAACCAGATAATCCGGATGCCCTTGGAACGGCAACGCGAGATCAATTTATCCAGCAGAGTGCTGCCGATGCCCTGACCCTGGCAGGTCGGATTGACAATCAGGTCACAGATCAGGGCATACAACACGCCGTCGGATATGATGCGCCCGAAGCCGACCAGGCGGTCGTTATCGTAAGCCGATAGCACATACCAGCTGTCGGATATAGCCTGATAAAGCTCCTGCGGACTCGCCTGATAGGATTTGTTCCAGCCGGTGGTTGAAAACAGTCGACCGTAATCAATGGCCGCGGGTGGTTGCTCGTGATAGGCAATCGTAGATTTGCTCATAGTAGCTAACCTTTTTTCGGCTTTTTGCTAAAAAGATATTGATCTAATTTCTGTAATTCGTCTTCTTTTGGATCGCTGAAGCTGGCGCCCACATGGATCTCATCACCTGTATCACGCATGTGCTTGGCGTTGCAGTCAAAGTGTAATGCATCCGTCTCACCGGGAACCTGGAGTTTAAGACCAAAATCAGGCAGCTTACCGATGGAAGAAAACCGGACGTCTGAACTTTTCGGATAAGTAATTAAAGCGCCACCCAATGAAAGGTCCAGAACAACCCCCGGCACCGCTTTGTGAGTTTGGCCTTCCTCAAAAGTTGTTTCAGTCGGCACAGTGATTTTTTTGCGTTCAAACTGGCGCCGCTCAGCACCATAGTCTTGGTCAATGAGAAATCCTTCCCGGATTAAAAAATCCATGATGATCTTGTGCAGTAATGAGGCCACAGAACGCTGCTCTTTATTTGCAGCCCGCTGAAGCGCATCACGCACTTTGCTGTTCATTCGCAAAGAAAAGATCTTATCTTTTTTCATCCCAAGCTTTAGACCCGTGGTTTTCCGTCCCCACTTTGCAGCGGGTTTGCCTTTTGCAGTGGTAAAAGTAAGTTTGTAGTAAGGATAGCATTAAATGTAATACATTTTCAATACAAGCGATCCTAATTTCGAATTAGTTGACATTTCTAATAGGCAGCTTAACTTATCGACAAGTCAAATGCAAAGCACAATGAGAGCGCCAAATGAGCGCTCAGAACGGGAGAGTCCGAAATGGCGTTTGAAACCAAAGAACAAGTTTTAGAACAAATATTGAGCCGCGAAAAACCCACCTGTCCTCATTGCAGTGAAGAAATGAATCTTTGGGAAGTTCCACCGGTGAACATGGGCGACGGCCTTGGCTGGGGAACCCCTTACTTATATATTTGCTTTAATGATCAATGCAACTGCTATGCGCAAGGCTGGGATCACGTGAAAGAAAATTATGCGCATAATGCCTCCTATCGATGTATGAACTATCCAGGTACCGAAACGTTTGAAATCATGCCGGTATTTAGCAGCATGGGCGGCCGAGGTCAGGTCGTCGACGATCAGGTGCTGGCCGAACAGGAAGCGTTAAAGCAAGCTACCAAGAGGGGGTTCTCTGTCCTTGCTGATTGTTATGTTAGCAAAGACGGGCCCCAGGTCCTTAAGATTTTACTTGACGTCACAGAGCCAATGCGTGTTCGCATCAAAGCTGCAGAAATGATCGGAGACATCGGTGAGTTACAGGCCATTGATCCCATCCGGAACATCAATTTTGGCAACAACATATTGCAAGAAAAGGTTGAAGCCGCCATCTCCAGTATTCATAAACGATTTTATACTCGCGAGTGCCCATTTTGCGCAGAGATCATCAAAAATAAGGCAAAGCTGTGCAAGCATTGTCAAAGAGAGGTCGTCGGCCTCTAAATTAAATTGTAGTCCAAAAAAATGTTCAAGGTTTTACGTAAAAATCCGATATCAATAGCATGAAGAAACTTGACCGCCGAAAATTTCCCCGGATTAAAGTGTGTAATCCAGTTGCCTATGATTGTATGGATAAATATGGTGTTCTATGTGAACAAAATATGGGAATTGTGATTGACATCAGTCAAAACGGCATTCTGCTTGAAACCGCCCAGATGATCCAGCAAAAGAATATCTACCTTATATTTGCGGATTCGGAGGATAATATGACCCGGATCGTCGGAAGGGTGGTTTTTTCCGTCAAGAATAAAGATGGAAATTACAAAAACGGTATCAATTTTCAAGGCGATGCTGGCGAAAATATCGCCTTCGCCAACAGATTAATAGAAGCCTATCAGCAATTTGAAGCAGAGCCGGTCTCATCTAATGGCGCCTGATTTTAGTCTTTAGACCACTTTTTTAAAAGCGTAAGCCATAAGCTCTTTACCCTATGTTATATTGCGTCCAACATTGACATTCATGCTGTCGAAGGATCGAAATATCAAAGATTCACGTTCCCGCTTTTCTTCGGGAAAAGGCTGCGAGTCCATGCAGCTTAGTTTTTGATCGGCCTCCTCTTTTGACGGTATGGCATCCAGCCCTTCCCCCAGCTTGCGGCCGGAAACCGTATCCAGCACGATCGCCGTGTGGCCGTCGGATACGACGCTCAACGGAATCTGATTTTCGTCCAGCAACCGGGCAGCTGCCAGTATTTCTCTTTCCCGCGACCCCAGGGAAGCCGCAGCACATTTAATCACCATGAATCGCGTGCGACCACTGTTGATACGGATGACCAGGTCAATCTGCGAGCGGTAAGGTTGACCGGAAATGGTTATTTCGATGTCCGCATCAACTTCGATATCCTCTTTGGCATAACCTTTTTGAGTGACCAAAAATTTTTCCACCATCTGCCGGTTTTCCTCGGCCCCCACATTGGGAATTTCTTTGCCGGTCACAAAATCAGTGATCATGGAGTAGGGTTTTAGCGTTTTTGTCATCTCAATATTTCACCACAGGGCTTACAGAGAACGCTACGAATTAAGTTTAAATAATAGCTTTATTCAGCGGCTCTCCAATATAAGCGCTCAGTCCTATTATTTTGAGCTGTGCAACTTTTTCAGCGCTGGGGTTTCAATTCGTTTGGCATCCACCCAAAGGCCTTCAAGGTCAAAAAATTCGCGAACCGGCTCGTAGAAAATATGAATGACGACATCGCCGTAATCCAGCAAGACCCAATGGCCTTTGCTCATGCCTTCGATACTCAGGGGTTTGATTTGGTGCTTCTTTAAATGATCAACCGTAGCATCCGCAATGGCATTTACCTGGCGGTTAGACTGCCCGCTGCATATGATAAATGCATCGGCAATGGACGTCAGGTTTTGAACATCCAGGACAACTAAGTTTAATGCTTTCTTTATTGTTACTGCTTCTATGAACAGATCAAGTGCAGCAGCCGGATCTTTACTCATGTATAAAGTCCTTTTTGGTGAATATAATCTGCTACCAAAGCAGGCACCCAATTTTCGATGGGTTTTTTTTGTTTTATGGCTTGCCGGATTTTAGTCGAAGAAACATGTAGCGCATTGACGTCACAGATATGGATGGGCTCCAGGCCCACGGCCATAAAGCAGCCCTCGGCGTCTGAAAAACGATAACCTGCCGCTAAATTGAACTTAAGATAATTGCCAAGTTTATTCCAGCCCTGCAGCACATTTTGATGCCGATCGTCGGGCCGGGCCATGACGATCACAGAAATCTGTTCGAGCAGCTCCCGATGAGATTTCCAGGTGTCAATTTCAAGAAAAGCATCCATACCCATAATCAAAAAAATCTGTGCATCATCAGGCTGGGAGCTTTTAAAATGGTAGACGGTATCAATTGTATAGGACGGCCCGCTGCGCTGCAGTTCGACATCGGAAACGGTTATTCCGTCCATGTCGCCAATCGCCAAGTGGATCATCGCAAGGCGATCATCAGCTTTGGCCACCGCGACCGGTGTTTTATGAGGCGGTATTGCGGCTGGAATTAAAAAAATGGAATCAAGGTTAAATGATCTTTTTACTTCCGACGCGGCCTGCAGGTGCCCCCGATGAATGGGGTCAAAAGTGCCGCCGAATAGTCCTATGCGCATTTTATTTCAATACCATAAGCCTTAAGTGCGAATCAAACATTTGCTGCCCGTGCAATCATTTGTCTGAATCAATTCGATCCGATTCTTTATTCTCATATGGGTCGAGCAGTTCAATTGTTCGTGAAAGCAAGCGCTTGATCCCCCGTTTTTCTTTGGCCGAAATCAAAAAGACCGGTTCCGGATCGATCGCAAACATAAAGGCCTGTGCCGTCTCCGAAGCGTCCGGCAAATCTATTTTGTTGAGCACGACGATTTGCGGCTTTTCGGCCAACTGCGGATTAAAGGATGTTAATTCGCGGTTGACGGTTTTAAAATGACGGCGGGGATGCCTTGGGTCAATGCCCCCAGCATCGATCAGATGAATCAAAATGCGAGTGCGTTCAATGTGCCGCAGAAACCGGGTGCCGAGACCTGCTCCCTGGTGGGCGCCTTCAATTAAACCGGGAATATCAGCCACTACAAATGGGTCGCCCCAATCGGTTTCAACCACGCCAAGCGTGGGGGTCAAGGTGGTAAACGGGTAGTTCGCAATTTTAGGAGCGGCTGATGAAATCACGCTGATCAGCGTGGATTTGCCGGCATTGGGCAGGCCGATAATACCCACATCGGCTAACAGCTTGAGCTCCAGTTTGAGTTCGCGGATCTGCCCGGCTTCTCCGGGCTGGGCATAACGGGGTGTTCGGTTGGTCGATGTTTTAAAACGAGCATTCCCGAGGCCGCCCCGGCCGCCTTTTAAGAGCGTGAAAGATTCACCGGCAGTGGCAAAGTCCTTTATAACTTCACCGGTAGCGGCATCTTTGATCAGTGTGCCGGGCGGTATTTCGATGATCAGATCCTGGCCGTTTCTGCCGGTCTTTTGTTTGCCCTGGCCGTGGGCGCCTTTTTGAGCTTTAAACTGACGTTTGAATTGAAATGGATAGAGGGTGCGGCGGCGCGACGAGCTCTTCAGGATGACATCTCCGCCTTTTCCGCCATCACCGCCATCCGGGCCGCCGCGCGGCACATATTTTTCACGCCGTAAACTAACGCATCCCCGCCCGCCGTCACCGGACTGCACAGTGATCATTGCTTCATCAATAAATTTCACTCGGCATGTACACTGACTTTTTTGCGTGAACGGCCGACTCTTTCATAGGCAACAATACCATCGATCTTGGCAAAAAGCGTGTAATCCTTTCCCATGCCGACGTTGTCACCCGGATGGATTCGGGTCCCCAGCTGACGTACGAGGATATTGCCGGCCCTTACCTTTTGGCCGCCGTACCGTTTGACACCGCGCCGTTGCGCATTGCTGTCGCGTCCGTTTTTGGAACTTCCTGCTGCTTTTTTATGAGCCATATGAATTACTCCCTGCTTGCTTTCACAAATTATTTCCGTTAAAATTCGAAATCCGAAACACGAAATTTTAAACAATCTCAAATTACCAAAGTATAAAATGATAAACTAAAAATAGATCACATTGAGCAAATTTAAAGCAAAATGTTTTAAAAATCGGTATTTCTAATTTTGGATTTGTTTCAGGTTTCGATATTCGATATTCGGATTTAACTTCTGAAAATTCAGCGGGCCATAAGCCCGTTACTAAGTCTTATCTGCGCCTTTTTTTGTAGCTGTCGTTTTTCTTGCTGCCCGTTTCTTAGGAGCTGCTTTCTTGGAAGCGGTTTTTTGGGTGGCCGTTTTTGGGGCAGTTGCCTCTTTGGCCGCAGGTTTCTTGGTTGCTACCTTTCGGGGCGCCGCTTTTTTGGCTGCGGGCTTGGATGGCGCTTTTTTTGTGGGTGCTGCTTTGGTTTCAGGCTTCTTCATTTCTTTTTGTTTTGCCGCAGCTTCAGGGGCTTTTGCAACTTTCGCCTCGGCCGGTGCTTTCTTTTCAGCGGGTTTCATTTTTTCATCAGCAGGCTTTTGGGCGTCACTCTCAGGTTGAGACTGCTTGCGTGCTTTTACGCCTTTGGCCTTGATGCTGTCTATTTTTATAGCTGTGTATTGCTGGCGGTGCCCTTGCTGGCGGCGATAGCGTTTGCGGCGCTTATATTTAAAAACGATAATTTTTTTTGCTTTACCCTGTTCAACAATATGCCCTTCAACAACCGCACCGGCCAACACAGGTTGGCCGATATTGATATCGGTGCCGTCGGAAATCATCAATACCTGTTCAAATATCACCGGGCTGCCGACCTTACCGGCAATCTTTTCGACCCGCAGTGTTTCACCTTCTTCAACTTTATACTGTTTGCCGCCTGAAGTCACTACCGCATACATCGAATCCGCCTCCTTGAATAATGAGCCGCTTTTTCGGCATTATAAAACTTAGAATAATTAACTTTTAAGATCTATTTGTCAAGAAAAAGTTGAAATTTAGTCAAGAATAAACATATTATCAATAATTGTCATTTATCATAAAAGTGTAACTTTTCAAGGAGCATAGAGATATGATTATCGCAAGCTTGGGGCAAGCGGAAGCATTCGACACGCAGAATGCAGTTGAGCGTGCTATCGGGCAGTGCCGGCGGCAACTTGAAGACCACGCTCCCAAGGCCGGCATTGTTTTCGCCGGAATCAATTTCGACCATCGCTTGATGCTGGATGAAATCAACACCCATTTCCCAGACCTGGCA
>JASFJF010000192.1:0-7410 GCA_050122255.1 Desulfobacterales bacterium | reverse complement strand
CAACGCGACGGGATCTTGAGCAGGAAATTGCGGCCGGACATTTTCGTGAAGATTTTTTTTACCGCATCAACGTCATCACCATCCTAATCCCGCCTCTTAGAGAAAGAAAAGAAGACATCCCTTTATTAATCGAGCACTTTCTTGAAAAATTCAGCCATGAGACGGCCAAGCAGGTGGACCATATTACCCGAGACACCATCGAGCGTTTGATCGCCCATGAATGGCCGGGAAACGTCAGAGAATTGGAAAATGCCATAGAAAGAGCCGTTGTGCTGTCAAAATCGCGAACCATCGATATCAAGGATTTTTCGTTTCTGCAAGCGCCTCCACCGAAGCTTGCAAAGCCCAGGTCGCTGCGTGAAATGGAAAAATATCATATCCGACAGATTTTAGAAGAATGCGGCTGGAATATCACCCGGGCAGCCAAGATACTGGACATCAACCGGGTAACGCTTCACAAGAAAATCAAACGCTTCGACATGCAAAAAGACACTTAAATGAGCGGTTTGGGCGTTTTTTCGCCCACCCCCTCGAAAATAGCGGAATGAATTATCAGTTCCGCCTAAAGCGGTATGCACTGTCTGAATGGTTTAGGGAGCGTTGCGAAAGAACAGCAATATCCACAAAGCGGCAGATTGGCACAAATTTGATTTCACGTTTAACCATTTATTTTATATTTGAATTCTGTTCTTTCGCTACGCCCCCTTATGCATGAGTTTGCATACCGCCCTGGGCGGGACTGATGATTTATGCAGCGACCGAGTTAAGAAAACGCCTCGACCCCACACTTTATGAACATTTTAGAACGCTCAACCCATGAACGCGAAAAAATGGAAAATCGGCGTTGTTGCTGTTGGAGACGTTCCTAAACTTGCGCCCAAAATCATTTCGGCCCACATCACGGGCTACCTGAAACTTCCGGCGGAAATTCTCACCCCACTAGCCCACCCGGCATATGCCTTTGATGACGTCCGCCTTCAGTACGATGTGGGCAAGATTCTGAAATATTTCGAATCCTGCCCGTATGACCCCTATGATAAAGTCATCGGCGTCTTTAATGTTGATCTTTTTGTGCCCACTTTTACCCACGTATTCGGGGAGGCCAAACAGGCTGGAATGCATGCTCTGGTTTCATTGTTCAGACTGGCAGGGGGCAGTGAAGGCAACAACCCATCATCACCTCTACTTTTTGAAAGGGCCGCCAAGGTTGCACTGCACGAACTGGGCCACCTCTTTAATCTTTTTCACTGCGAAAATACAAACTGCCTGATGCATTATTCAGGCGGACTCGAAGATCTGGACGATTGTCCGCTCTATTTTTGCCGCTATTGCAACACCTACTTTCAGGATGCCCTAACGCATCCTTGATCTTTTCAGCAGCATGAAGGCAAAAATCAGGTTGTGTCGGTGTGCAGAAATTCTTGGATCAAAAGGCGCCATCCGATATCCGGAAAGCAAGCGTATACATCTCCTACTGGCTCACCACCGGTGGCTGCCAGATCTTCATACTCCGGTCCCATAAGCTCCAACAGCTTCTGGCCCTCCATCTCCATCCATTTAAAGCTTTCCTCACCGAAATAGAGCCCCCTGAGGTTTCTTTTGGGCATATCCGGTTCCAGGATAAACAACCAGCCCTCATGATACGGATCTTCATGGGTGATTTCCGGATGTTCCTGGGCCTTATGGTTGACCGCTAAAACCGTGCCCGTGACCGGCGCTAAAACGCCTGCTCTGTGATTGTTTCTGCCGAATGTCCAGCCAACCTCGTTTTGTTCCAGCTCCTCTCCCAGTGGCGGCAAGATCAGGGACTGGATGGCACCAAAAAGCTTGACCAGAAAATCGTCAAATCCGATCCTGACGCGGCCCCCATGTTCAAAACGTACCCAGCTGTGACCCAGGTGATAATAATAGCCATCTGCCAATTTGTAACCCGAGGCCAATCGATAACGCGGCGCCTCGGTATCCCGCACCAAATCAGCCTCATCCAGCATTTGATCAAAGGGGCAATGATAGCACTCATAGTTCAACGTACAGATCTTGGGCGCTTCAATCCGACCCGTCAGGGCATGGCGGCAAGGCCGGGATGCTCCCCGGTACCGCTTTTTCAAATAGTCAACCCATTCAGGGGCATGTTTGGCCGTCTCAAAATCCTTGCCCAAACCCATGGCACGACGGATACCTTTATCAAAAGGGCAACTGTTGCAATCATAAGCATTATCACAGATCCTGAGGTTAACAACCCCTGCTTTCATCCAAATACACTCATCCTCGACAACCTGAAACCCCACTACCCGTTTTGGGATTTGTTGTTTTGTAACCTGTCTTTTCATTTTTATGTCCTCCTTTATCCTGATTTACCGGAAAAGCTCTATTGGCGGTCAAGGGTATGGCAAACATACCGCTTTGCTTAATACGGATTGCAAAGCGGATACCAACGGCGCCGATAAATTATTTTCGGATATAATATGCTGAATTTATGTTAAATTTATTTATATGAGATCATAGAAGAATAGAAGAGTTTTATTTTGCGGGAGCCAAACTGATTAATTTGGCTACACATCGACGGAAAACAAAAGAGAAATGGCGTAATTATCTATTAAATTTAAATGCTTAAAACACTGTAGCCGAAAGCAACAGCTTCTGTTGCGATTGTTTACGCATCAGTCCAGAAGGCCATATTTTTTCATTTTGCGCCAGAGCGTCGTCCGGTCCATTCCCAGGGCGCGGGCGCTTTTATTGCGGTGCCAGTTATGCTTTTGAAGTGTGGACAGAAGTTTATTGCGCTCCTTGTTGTCCGATGATAAGCCGGACCGGGCAGAGGCGGCCGGCATGGACGGGCCAGCTGCCGGTCGGACCTGGAGATATTCCGGCAAATGGGTAGGCAAAATTTTATCTTCCTGACAGATAATCAGAGCATGTTCGAGAATGTTTTCGAGTTCTCTGACATTCCCCGGATAAGGGTAGTTTAGCAGAAGCTCCATGACTTTCTCGGAAATCTCGGGCGAACGGACATTTCTGGCGACACACAAGCGCCTCAATATGTGGCCGACGAGCAGCGGCAGATCCACTCTGCGATCCCGAAGCTCCGGCAGCTCAATCCGAAATACATTCAACCGGTAATAGAGATCTTCTCTGAAAAGTTGTTTTTCGACGAGCTGGCCTAAATTACGATTAGAAGCGGATATGATTCGAACGTTGACCTTAACGGTGTGCTGGCTGCCCAAACGGTAAAATTCCTTATCTTCCAGCACGCGCAATAGTTTGGCTTGAAGGGGCAGTGGTAGATCGCCGATTTCATCCAGGAAAATGCTGCCGCCATCCGCCTCTTGAAACCGTCCCGGTTTATCTCTTTCGGCTCCGGTAAAGGCACCCTGGACGTAGCCGAACATTTCCGATTCGAGTAAATTATCCGGGATGGCGGCGCAATTTACCTTAACCAGGGGGTTGTCGGCCCTGCGACTGGCCGAATGGATCACCTTAGCGAGCAAATCCTTTCCGGTACCGGTGGAGCCTTCTATCAAAATGGTGGCATCGGTGGCTGCGATTACATTGATCATGTCAAAAATTTTCTGCATGGCCGGGCTCTTACCGATCATATCGTGATAGGTGTAGCGATCCCGCATCGCCTGATCAAGTTGACGGACCAGCGTCATGTCATGAAACATCGCCAGCCCGCCGATCACGTTTCCCTTCTCATTTCGCAGCACCATATAGTTGGTGCGAATGGGGATGGTTACGCCGTCCCGGTTGATCATTTTCCCCTGCCGGCTGCTGCGGGACTGACCGTCAGCGATTGTTTCTTTCAGTAGTCGAATTTCACGGGCGTCTTCATCTTCAAACAGTGCTGAACAATCTTTTCCCAGTATCTCTCGGCGGCTGTAGCCGGATATTTTTTCGGCCTCGGTGTTAAAGAACGTAAAATGGCTGCCCCGGTCGATCGTAAATATGCCGACATCCAGGTTATCCAGGATAATTTTCAGGCTGCGCTCTTCGTAGTGAATCCGATCGATAAGGTCGGCAATGGGAGAGTGGTCCTGCAGAATGGTCATACATCCGACCACCCGGTGGTCTGGTCCGAAAACCCGGGTTGCCATGCGCGTTACGAAATGAGCGGTTTCATCTTCATCGAAAATTTGAATAATGGGCTCGTCAGTACTCAATCTCCCGGTGGTTTTAAAGGGGCACTTTGCCAGACAGGGAACACCCACAAATACTTCCCGGCAGTCTTTGCCGATCGCTTCGGTGTTCTTGAGCCCCATAAGTGCTTGGGCACTGAGGTTCATGGAGGAGACCTGCCGCTGGGTGTTGACGGTGAAAGCACCGATATTCAACTCATCCAGGATCTGCAACCATTCGTCACATAAAATGCGATCACCCATTTTATCGGGTATTATTCCCATCATCATTGCCCGGATGCAAAGCAGACAAGCCGCTCTGAGAATTCAGCAATTGTCGCCACGAAATGCAGGCTTCAATTTTCTGGTTTTGAATGAGGTCCTGATTGCTGCAACGGCCTTATTCAGTTCTGCCAGCGTTGGAAACCGGCAGCGCAAGCAGAAAGGTGGCACCTTCTCCCGGCTGGCTTTCAACGCTGACCGTGCCATTGTGACGCTCTATGATTCCGTAAACCGTCGACAGACCGAGCCCCACCCCATAGCCTTCCTTCTTGGTGGTGAAAAAGGGCTCAAAAATACGCGTTACATCATCAGAGGAAATGCCGTTTCCTGAGTCTTTCACGGAAACGATCACCTGGTTTTTTCCCGTATCATGGCGGCCGTCGATATTGAGCGTGCCGCCGTCCGGCATCGCATCCAGCGCGTTAAAGATCAGGTTGATGACACATTGCTGCAGCTGGTTGAAATCGCCGACAACCGGCGGCAAATTTGGTTGAACATTGGACTCGATACGAATGTTGCCCAGCTCCAGCTTATGCCGGCTTAAAAGGATACTGCGCTGCAGCAGCTCATCGATTTCAACCTGTCCAAAATTGGGGGGCGACATCCGCGAAAAGCTTAACAGACCGGAAACAATCTGGGAACAGCGGCTGATTTCGGTTTCAACCAGGCTTAGATAGCGTTGAAATTTTTCAATTTGCTCCGGCGATGGAGCCCCACGCTGTAAAATGCGGGTCATCAGTCGAAGATAATTTAAGATTCCGGACAGCGGGTTATTAATTTCATGCACCACACTGGCCGCCAACCGTCCCAGAGACATCATCTTGGCCTGGTGCAGGATTCGAGCCTGATCCTCCATTTCTCTTTCCAGCTTTCGGATTTCCCTCATATCCCTGAAAAAACAGACCCGTCCATTTTCGTGCCCGGCCTCATTCAGGGTGACAGCCGATACCTGAACCGGAATATCATGGCCGGATTTGCTTCGCAGAATGCTTTCAAACAGGAAAAGCCGGTTTTTGCCGCCATAGGTTTCTGCGGCCATCTGTTCCATAAATTGGTCTTTGGCTTCCGCCGGGAAGAAGTGTTCGAACTTCATCTGCTGGATCGCTTCTGTTTTCGAATACCCCAGCATCTGCTTCATACCGCGGTTGTAAATCACCACCGTATCCGTCTCATCACATCCTAAAATGCCGTCCATTGAACTCTCGATTAAATTTCTCTGAAATTCAATGGTCTTTAGCAGTTGCTGGCTGGTTTCAGCTTTTTCCTTTTCCAGAAGGGCGGTGTAATCCTTCAATTGTTTTCGGGAAACATAGCGGTCTTTGGCGCGCTTGAGCGCAAGGGTTAGAGCCTCGTCGCTGACCGGTTTGGTGATAAAATCGGAAGCATCCAGCTGAAGAGCACGAATGGCAAGATCCATTTCGCCAAAGGCAGTGGCAACAATAACCTCGATGTCCGGATATTTCTTTTTGATCGCTTCCAGCACCTGGATGCCATCCATTCGCGGCATACGCACATCGGTGATCACAATCTGGGGCGCAATGGCTTCGCAGCGAAGCAAACCGGCATTGCCATCCGCCTCGGCGACTACTTCATAGCCGGCATCCTGCAGCGATATGGTCAGGACATCGCGGATATCTTTTTCATCATCAATCAGCAGGACTTTCCAATTTGAAGAATAAGCCATTGGCAATCCCTGTTAACAGTAGAGGCATGGGTCACTGATTCAGCAAGCAGAATATTCTCATATATGGGCATTCAAGAGCAACAGGAAAATATATACCTAATCCGATCAGAATTTTTGTGCCCGGATTCAGACTGCCCAACAAAAGCGACCGAAATCGATTTTTAGCGCTTTGTCAAATATATTTCTTTTTTTTGCTTGACGGGAGCAAATTTGTCGGCTAATTTCATACTTAATTTATATAGATTAAACGACTCTGAAAGCCAGGGGCAAGAACAGATGAAACTTTCAACCAGAAGCCGTTACGGAGCCCGGATACTGGTCGATCTGGCCCGCCATAAGGGCCAGGGTCCGGTTCAGATTGGCGAAATATCAAACCGCCAGGATATTTCGGTCAAGTATCTCGAGCAGCTCATCCGACCCTTAAAAAAAGCGAATTGGGTGACCAGTGTCCGTGGACCAAAGGGAGGACATCTGCTGGCTGAAAAACCGGAAAATATTTCACTGGGGCAGGTTGTGCGGCTGTTTGAAGGGCAATCCGATCTGGTTGAATGCGTCAGTTTTCCCCAAAAATGCCCCATGTCCGATGATTGCCAGGTTCGCCTGGCATGGCGCGATGCGACTGAGGTTTTGTATGCAAAACTGGATTCGACAACCATTTCCGATTTGATGAATGCTAATAATCCAGAGGACGATTAGGCGCTTTATAACCCTAAGATGTTAACTGCCAAGGCTGCTTACTCCGGCAGCAAAGGCCTGACCGGCAAGATCGTAGGCCGAATGCGGCGACATCAGAAGCGGTACACCTTCTTCATCGGCGCGATCGATGGTCTCCTGATCGGGGGTCTGGCCACCCGTAAGGATAATCGCCGCCATTTCGTGCAGGACGGCCACATTGACGATGTTCTGGTGAGTTTGCACCGTCAGCCAGATACAGCCGGTGGGTGCATTGGCCATCACATCGCTTAGCAGATCGCCACAGTATCCGCCTGCAATTTGTCGATCGAGGGCGTCTTTCCCGGCAGTCACGTGCAGGTTAAATCGGTCTACAAATTCTTTGACATTCATGGCTTGATCACCCTTTCGCCTTCAAGGTTTGCCGGTTGAGCCCGTTACCCGTTGGCCGGTTAAAATGTAGAAATGAAAGAATTCGTTTAAATAGAATCGTGTTTCCTACATTTTTATTTCGAAACGCTCATTTAGGTAAAATATAGTTTACCATAATTCAAGTTCTTTTTAGCCGGCCGATTTGAATGCAATTGTATGCCAGATTCTTATTCAAACATCTCCCATTATCAACAATGACGGCGATGTCGCGGCCGTTATAGAATT
>JASFJF010000191.1:0-7416 GCA_050122255.1 Desulfobacterales bacterium | reverse complement strand
CGATTTGGCTGTCTTTTTGAGCCTGGGCGATTCCGGCGGCCACGGCAAAACACAGCCCTTTGCGGGTCTCTGCGCGACCGAATATGGCATCCGTATCCAGGTTGCGCGAGAGTTTATTGCAAAATTGACCGGCCTGATCGGAATCGGTATCAGGCAGAACCACCATGATTTTGTTCATGTCATATCGGAAACAGGTATCCGTGATGTAGATATTGTGCTTCACAAAATTGGCAAAATTTCGCAAAGCAGTTTGAGCGACCACATGTCCGGCAATCCGGTCGACATCCTCTAAATTCTCAACCGACAACAAAACAATCGAGAAAGGCCGCGAATGGTGTTGCAGCCGAAACATTTCCCGGGCCAATCGCTTCTGCCCCAGGGATTGTGAAGCAACGCCGGTCAATTCGTCGTGCGGGCTTTCCAGTCCTCGGATAAAAGTGCGTACCACCGGATCAGTGGCTTGCTGCAGCTCTTCCGGCGTGCCCTCAAAGCGGATCCGGCCTTCGTCGAGCATGGCCACCCGCTGCGAAATAAAGAACACATCGGGGATTTCATGACTAACGACGATGCCGGTAAAACCAAATCGCTGCTGATAGTCTGAAATCATGCTGTGAACAGCTGTTTTTCGAATCGGATCAAGCCCGGTGGTGGGCTCATCAAACAGCACAATTTCCGGATCGGTGACCAGGGCCCGGGCCAGTGCCACCCGTTTTTTCATACCACCGGAAAGCTGAGACGGGTATTTGTGTTCAATCTCATATAAATCCATTTGATTCAGCCTGGCCTGGACCTGTTCCTTGACTTTGGCCTCGTTATGATTGGCATTTTCCACCAGCGGCAAAGCCACATTTTCAGCGACATTCAAAAAATCAAACAATGCCGTGTCCTGGAATACATAACTAAATTTTTGTTTAAGCGCCTTACGTTCAACCTTTTTCATGGCGGCCAACGGCTTTCCGTCAAAAAGCACCTGACCGGAATCCGGCTGTAGCAGGCCGATAATATGTTTGAGCAAGACACTTTTACCTGTGCCGCTCTGACCGATAATCGAGGTGATTTGACCGCGATAAATGCTTAAGTTGATACCATCAAGCACACGGACGTCTCCGAAGCTCTTGGTTGCATTTTTAATTTGGATGAGCGGTTGATCCATTTTAAAATTTGAAACGCTCGATTTAAATCCTAAATTGAGCGCTTGTCGAGGTTGCCGCAGCTACACGGCAGATGGCGTTTCGCTTTTGAAACGCTCAATTTAGGCTATAGTAAAAAGGTAGTCAGCGCATAATCCGCGATTAACACCAGAACACAGGAAAGCACCACTGCCGATGTGGTCGATAGGCTGACACCTTTGGCACCGAATTCGGCCCGGGTATGCGTATAGTATCCCTGAAAGCAACAAATGGATACCACGATTACCGCAAAAACGAGTGATTTGACAAATCCGCCGGTCACATCCACCATAGCGACAGATGTTTCAACCCGTGTAAAGTACAGGCCCGGGTTCAGTCCCAGCAGCACCGAACCCGTTAAATATCCCCCTAAAATTCCGACCACGTCAAACAAGGCCGTTAAAAGCGGAAAGCTGATCAATGCCGCCGCGATTCGAGGGCTAACCAGGAATCGAATCGGGTCGATGTCCATGGTTTTAAGCGCATCGATTTGTTCGGAAATGCGCATAATCCCGATTTCGGCCGCCATCGCCGATCCGCCCCTGGCGATGACCATAATCGCGGTCAGCACAGGCCCCATCTCACGGATAAGGGACAGAGCAACCGCTGAACCGAGAACGCCGGTGGAACCATACTTGACCAGCAGATAATAACCTTGCAGCCCCAGCACCATGCCGGTAAACGCACCGGTCAGGCAGATCACAAAAATCGATTTCATACCGATAAAGTAAATCTGCTGTAAAACCTTGTCGATCTGCAATGGCAGCGAGAAGATAAGCACAAAGCCTTTACCGAAGAACACAGCGATTTTTCCCAGATTCTGAATAAAGTCAATGGTGTAACGGCCCAGGGCAACCGTTGGATTTTTGACGGCAGTGCGCAGTTCCATAGCGTCGTCCTGATTCGATAAATATTTAAAATAAATAGGAACATAGCAAAATGTGAATCAGGTTTCAAGAAACGAAGATCATTCCTGAATAAACGATTGGGCGTTGACGCCTTTACCAAAAGAGGATAACCAAATCAGTTGAGCCGGTTTGCCGGTTGCCCGTTAGCCGGTGAATAATAATATCTCTGACTGCTCCGTTTTAACGGGCTCAACGGGACAACGGGCTAAACTGGCTCAACCTGATATTAGCCTCTGGTGATGTTGTCCGTCTCTGGTAGATGAGATCATTTTTAACCTTAGCTTACTTTTAAAGCCATGATCAGAGTTGAACATGTTAGCAAAAGCTACGGCGAGCTGAGCTTGTTTTCTGACATCAGTTTTAGCCTGAATCCCAGGGAGCGGCTGGGTGTCGTGGGTCGCAACGGCCATGGCAAAACCACCCTCTTCCGCATGATTCTGGGAAACGAGACGCCCAACGCGGGTACCATCATTATTCCCAAAAACTACCGCATCGGATATGTCAGTCAAAAGCTGGAATTTCAACATCAAACGATTTTAGGCGAGGCCATTTCGGCCCTGCCGGTTATTGATGAAGCCCAACACTGGAAGGCGGAAAAAATCCTGGCGGGACTGGGTTTTGACCAGACGGAATTTCAAAAACAGCCAAAGGCCTTTTCAGGCGGGTATCAGATCCGTCTCAATCTTGCCAAGGCATTGATTTCCGAACCGGACCTTTTGCTACTCGATGAGCCCACCAACTTTTTGGATATTACCTCCATTCGCTGGATCGAGCGTTTCCTGCAACAATGGCCGCATGAAGTCATGCTCATTACCCATGACCGTAGCTTCATGGACAGAGTGGTCACGCACACAATGGGGATCCATCGCCAGAAAGTGCGTAAAATAGAAGGCGATACGTCTAAATATTACACTCAAATAGCTGCGGACGAAGCAGTTTATGAAAAGACCCGCATGAAAGACGCCCGGCGCCGCAAAGAAATCGAGCAATTTATTACCCGCTTCAGGGCCAAAGCCCGCCAGGCCAATCTGGTTCAATCCCGCATCAGAACCCTGCAAAAAATGGAAAAAAAAGAGAAGCTCGAAAAACTGAAAATCCTGGATTTTTCTTTCAGTAACAGCCCTTTTGAGGCCAGATATCTGTTTAACGCACGCAAGATCAGTTTTTCCTATGACAAACACAAACCGCTCATAAGCGATTTTAGCATCAATGTGGCTGCCGGGGAATGCGTATGCGTCGTGGGGCCTAACGGGAAAGGCAAATCAACCCTGTTGAGGCTACTGGCCGGTCAGTTGGAGGCCGACTCGGGTCAGATCAAATATCACCCGGACGTTAAAAAAGGATATTTTGAGCAGAGCAGCGTCAAGACCCTGGTTGATAACCGCACCGTGCTGGATGAGATCTTGCTTTCAAGTCCGGATGGTGACCGGCAGCGGGCCCGCAATGTCTGCGGGGCGATGATGTTTTCTGGAGACGATGCCCTGAAAAAAATCAGCGTCCTTTCCGGCGGTGAAAAAAGTCGCGTGATGCTGGGCAAGCTATTGGTTTCTCCGACAAATCTGTTGCTGCTGGACGAACCCACCAACCATCTTGATATGGAGTCTTGTGACGCCCTGCTGGCGGCCATCGACAATTTTGACGGCACCGTTATCATTGTCACCCATAACGAGATGTTTCTGCACGCCCTTGCGCAGCGTTTAATCGTATTTCAAAATGACCGGCTCAATATTTTTGACGGCAGCTACCAGCGGTTTTTGGGCAAGGGTGGCTGGCAGGATGACGGCAGGCCAAACGGCAGCGCTCAGATTGAAGCGCCCAAAGCCGCTGGAGCGGCAAAACGGACCAAAAAGGCGTTGCGACAACAAAGATCCGCCATCATTTCAGAGCGCTCCCGGGTCCTGCGGCCACTGCAGCAGAAAGCAACCGCTGTGGAAGATGAAATTGAACAAAATGAAGCCGAACTCAACCGTCTGAACGAATCCATGCAGCAGGCATCCCGCACACAGAGCGGAACGGAAATCACAGAAATTTCGCGGGCCATCCATGCCTGCCAGCTGGCCATCGAGCGGTTGTTTGAGCAGCTGGAAGATGTGACGGGCGAAATCGAAACCCGCAACGCTGAATTTGAAAATCAGCTTAAACAGCTTGATGAAGAGCCATTCTGATTCAATAAAATTGACAATAAGGCGGTTTAGTGTTAGCAATTAAACCAAAGTCAATGGGGGAGCCGACATCGGTCGGCTGAGAGGAGGCTGGTTGCCTCGACCCAAAGAACCTGATCCGGATCATGCCGGCGTAGGGAAGTTGATGTGAAAAACACTTCATTCATTCCTCATCCTCCGGCAAAAGATTTATGCGGAGGAATCGCGACATGCTGAAAGTTTCAGATTTGTGCAAACGTTTCGGCGACCTGTCTGTATTTGAAAATTTCAATCTGACTGTCCCCCGCAAAGGCTTTACAATTTTAATTGGCCCATCCGGTTGCGGCAAAAGCACACTGTTTGATGTGCTCACCGGCGTTGTGCCGCGGGAAAACGGAGACATTTTTTGGCTTGAAAAAAAAGTAGCGCATCTCGGGAAAAACGCCGCCTACATGCAGCAAAAGGACCTGCTGCTGCCTTGGCTTAATTTACTGAATAATGCGCTGCTCCCGGCAACGATTGCCGGTAAAGATCTGGCCACCGCCAAAACAAAGGCACAAGGGCTTTTTAGACGGCTTGGATTAGGCGGTTTTGAAAATTATCTGCCTGCAAAAACTTCCGGCGGAATGCGTCAGCGGTGCGCCCTGGTCCGAACATTGATGTTTGAGCATGAACTGGTTCTACTGGACGAACCGCTGTCAGCTCTTGATGCAATCACCCGGACCAGTTTGCAGTCGCTACTGCTTTTACTTCAAAGTGAATTTGATAAAAGCATCTTAATGATCACCCATAATATTGACGAAGCCCTTATGCTGGCAGATCAAGTGCTGGTCATGAGTCGATTGCCAATGGAAATTTTAGAGCAATTTGCTTTGAGTGGGCCCAAACCCCGTCGCCTGAGCGATCCGGAATTAATTAAAATTAAAGAACACGTGCTGAGGCGCTTAGAGGAAGAGCTTGGAAATGAAGTACCCTAAACTTTGTTCTTTTGCCGGCGCTTTGCTGATTCTGACCGCCTGGGAGCTGATCTGCAGGGGCCTTGCGATTCCCGATTTTATTCTCCCGATGCCAACGCAAATTTTCAATGTGGCCATATTTAAAGCCGCTCTGTTGCTTCCCCATGCCGGCGCAACAGCATTGGAAGTACTGTTGGGGATACTCATTTCGCTGTCCGTTGCCGTTCCGCTTTCGATGGTCATGTTTGCCCATCCTGCAGTGGAAAATGCAATCGCCCCGTTTTTGGTGGCCTCCCAAGCGGTTCCGGTTTTTGCAATCGCCCCATTATTGGTCGTATGGCTGGGCTACGGTATTGCCAGCAAGGTGTTGATGGCAGCCATTATCATCTTTTTCCCGATCACGGTGAATCTGTTGGAAGGATTTAAGAGTTGTGATCACGAATATCGAATTTTGTTCCAGCTGATGGGCGCCGGATTCTGGAAGACGATGCGGCTGTTGTTCTGGAAATGGGCGCTACCACACTTTTTTGCCGGACTGAAAGTGGGGGTTTCGGTTGCCACCATCGGAGCCGTTATCGGCGAATGGGTCGGTGCCCAGCAGGGCCTTGGTTATTTGATGATTCAGGCTAATGCCAGACTCAGAGTCGACCTTGTTTTTGCTGCAATTTTATGGTTGTCAGCAATGGGAGTGACCATGTGGTTATTCGTCGGGTTTCTGGAAAAAAAGGTCATCACCTGGAAACAACGGTAAAAGGAGGAAAAATGAAGAAAATATTACCTCGTATTCTATTATGGAGCTGTCTTATCCTGGCCACGACCTCCGCCGTTTATGCTGCTCAGACTTTTACCCTGATTCTCGATTGGTTCCCCAATGTTGACCATTTGCCCATTTATGTTGCCCGCCACCAGGGTTATTTTTCCCAGAAGGGATTAGACATCAAAATCATAAGTCCTTCCGAAACCGCCGATGCACTTAAACTTGCCGCAACCGGCAATGTGGATATTGCAGTTTCCTACGAACCCCAGACCATTATTGCCGCTGCCAGGGGTCTTGAAATCGTGGCATTTGGGCGTCTGATTGAACACCCCTTAACAACGCTATTGTTTATGAAAGACAGCGGCATAAAGATTCCCAAGGACTTGGAAGGCAAAAAAATCGGATATACTGTGCCGGGTCTTATGGATATTCTGCTAGCGGCATTTGCCAAAGTGAACAATATCAATCAGTATACAGCTGTAAATGTTGGTTTTTCCATTGTTCAATCATTGACCGCAAAAAAAGTGGATGCTGTCATGGGACCATTTAAAACCTATGAAACCGTTGAAATGGCCCACAGAGGTTATGAGGTTGGATATTTCGAACTGGAAAAGTGGGGAATACCCGATTATGATGAATTAATTTTTGTTACCAGTATCAAAACCATAAAGAAAAATCATGCTGCCTTTATGGCTTTCATCGATAGCATCGATCGCGCCATCGTCTATGTTCGCAAAAATCCGGAAATTGCTCTGCAGTATTACTTTGAGGAAGTGCCGGAAGCAGACCGCAATACTGAATCCGATGCCTTCAAGCTGACGATGCCGTATTATGCCCAGCACCAGAAACTGGATCCACAACAATGGCAGCACTTTGCCGACTTTGCAGCCCAGTATGGCCTAATTGAAAAAGCAGTGGATGTGAAAAAAATTTTGTGGCCCATCAACCCATAAAACAAAAATTAATTGTTCATTAGGGTGCCTTTTTTCGAAAAACTCGCCATATGCCCAAAGCAATTACGGCACTGATTATTCCCTGCAGGAGGTTCGGGATGATCTCGGCCATGGCAGCTTTTGGATCAGTTACGCCAAAAAACGGTATCTTTTTGGCCAGCAATGGATAGATAAAGGCTTCGAATACAAAATAGCCTCCAACCAAGATGATGATCCCGGCAGACAGGGCCAACACGGGGCGCGTCAAGGTATCCCATCTGGATTTACCACCAATTATTCCGATAGCCAGGCCTTCCAAACATTTCACTACGGCAGTGGCCAGAATAAACTGAGGGAATCCAATCGCATCTGCCAGCGCCGGGCCAATTAATCCTACCAAAGCACCGATCAGAGGGCCATATAAAAGCGCCGCAATCATCACAAAGGTATCCCCCAGATTAAAATACCCACCGGTGGCCGGAATAGGAATGCGGATCACAGTCGTTCCTACAAATGCCAGAGTCGCAAAAGCCGCAATAATACCTACGTTTAC
>JASFJF010000190.1:0-7446 GCA_050122255.1 Desulfobacterales bacterium | reverse complement strand
CAAACCCCATCAATTTTCTTGCCATGGGAGTGGGTTTGCTCGGAGGGCTAGCCCTTTTTTTATACGGCATGGAAAAGATGACCGACGGCCTCAAAGCAGCGGCCGGCGAGCAGATGAAATTGTTGTTGACCAAGCTGACCCGCAATGCGGTGACCGGGGCTTTCACTGGGGCTCTGGTGACGGCTGTGATTCAGTCTTCATCAATCACGACGGTACTGGTGGTGGGCTTCGTGAGCGCCGGTCTCATGACCCTGGTCCAGTCGGTCGGCGTAATCTTCGGCGCAAACGTGGGTACCACCATCACGGCGCAGATAGTAGCCTTTAATGTAACTGCTGCGGCGCTACCCATGATTACCGTCGGCTTCTTTATGATATTTATTGGCAAAAGCGGTCGCGCGCGCCACTTCGGCGACATGCTGATGGGTCTTGGTCTGATCTTTTACGGCATGGCAGCCATGGGTGAGGCCATGGCACCCCTACGAACACACGAGGGCTTCATAGCCTTGATGCAGTCGATGGAACGACCGATCCTCGGGATGCTTGTGGGAGCTCTTTTCACGGCGCTCGTGCAGTCCTCTTCAGCAACCATCGGGCTGGTGGTGGTGATGGCCACCCAGGGTTTTGTCACATTGCCTGCCGGCATTGCGATCGTCTTTGGAGCGAAGATTGGCACCTGTGTGACCGCGCTGCTCGCCGCGCTGGGCAAAAACGAGGATGCGCTGCGAGCGGCGGTGGTGCACATCATCTATAACGTGTTGGGGGCCGTGTTGTGGATCGGCTTCATCGATCAGCTTGCTAGCCTTGCCGTTTGGGTGTCGACCGCTCATCCGGATTTGCAGGGCGCTGAGCGACTCGCCCAAGAGGTGCCACGGCAGGTTGCCAATGCCGCCACTATCTGGGCCACTGCCAACATGGTTATCTTTCTCCCTTTCAGCGCGGTGTTCGCTCGCCTGGCACGGTGGTTGGTCCCCGACCGCCCGGTGCCCGAAACGGTCATCATTCAATCCCGGTTTTTGGACGAGGAGCTGATGCGCGTACCCTCCATGGCGCTTGAGCGCGCCCGCCTCGAGCTTGGGCACATGTCCGAACTGGTCGAAAAGATGTTCGAGAACGTGCCGGGGGCTTTCAGTACCGGAGATTTTCGCGAGGTGTCAAAGCTTCACGATCAGGTCGTGGTTCTGCGAGAGGCCGTCTTGCGTTACCTACAGCACGTAGGCCGTGTGAACCTCACGGACATGGAATCGGACGAGCACTCACAGCTGGTGTATGCTACAGGTGAAATCGAAAGCATTAGCGCTGTTATCGGGCGTGAGCTGGCCCCCCTATCCGATGCCTTCAGGGACGAGGGCATCACGGCAAGCGAGACAACAGGTGCCTTGCTCGTACAACTTTACGAGGCGACACGAGAGGCCGCACGCGCAGGACTCCGGGCGATCGTGGAGAAGAACGAGCGATCGGCTCAAGACGTCGTCGCGCTTCGCGACGAGCTATGGAAGCTTGGAAACGATCTGCTCCAGCAGCAAGCAGCACGTCTCGCCCAGGACGATCCCCAGCGCCTTCTCAAGCATCGCTTGCAAGTTGACGTGCTGGACAAGATGAGACGGATATACGGGGTGGCCGAGCACATGGCGATTTCGGTGCTGCCGCGAGGAGTCCTAGCCGGGGAGCTGGCGGCGTAAATTTCTGCTGAGCCCAGACGAGTCCGCACCAGCGGTAAACGCCAATGAAGCCGTCAAGTATAAATAGACAGTTGCAGCTTGCAGTGTATATGTTATTCTGACCATACTCGGTCCGGATGCATGTTTTACTATGAAAACCCAACCCCTCTTACTAAAAATCTTTTACTAATTGTGCCCGCAAATCCAATTTCAATGAACTTACGAATAAATATTGCTTGAAAATTTTGGATTGCGCAACGAAAGCTATAATTTTGGTGAATTGTGGGCTTTGGCTATGAACCCACTATCGGAATAATTTTCAGATAACACCAACAAATCGCAAAAAGTAGCCCCCGAAAATGCATTAATCACCTCGGCATTGAGCTGAGGTTTTTTATTGCTAAAGAAGGATATCTGCAATAAGGCTGATGTTGTGATTTTCTCAATCAAATGTTGACGTAAAGGATTGACGATGCTCAAAAATCCATTGCTGCTGATCGCTCTCGCTCTGACCGGCCTTGTTGCTGCATGGGGTATTATTGACACGGCGGGGCTGGCCGGATTCTCCGCAACATTAACAGGCATCCTTTTTACCAGTCGCGGTTGGTTTGTGATGCTCTCAGTGAGCCTCCTTTTGATCTTGGGTATTTGGCTGGTCTTCTCACCGTACGGCAAGATCAAACTCGGAAAGGACGATGATGAGCCCGAGTTTTCTACGGTCAGCTGGCTGACTATGCTTTTTGCAGCCGGCATGGGCGTGGGACTGCTCTTCTGGGGCACGGCCGAGCCCCTTTCGCACTATAAAATGATTCGTAACTACACCGATGATTTTCAGGCCGCCGAACACGCCCTCTTTGTGACCAACTTTCACTGGGGGCTGCACGCCTGGGCCATCTATGCTGTCACGGGTCTGGTCATGGCCTATTTCAGCTTCCGCAAAGGCTATCCCAACCTGGTGAGTGCGCCGATGAAAGCGGTTTTTGGCCAGCGCTACTGGACAAGGGGGGTCGGCTGGTTAAGCGACCTGCTGGCCATCTATGCGATCGCCATTGGTATCGGCGGGTCCATCGCAATGGGGGTATTTCAGATTCAAAGTGGTGTTGAGTCGCTATTCGAC
Organism: Desulfobacterales bacterium; assembly: GCA_050122255.1. Lineage (GTDB taxonomy): Bacteria > Desulfobacterota > Desulfobacteria > Desulfobacterales > JAHEIW01 > JAHEIW01. The sequence goes on along the minus strand of JASFJF010000190.1, from coordinate 4,671 downwards.
CTTTCCGATTCCGGCCTGTGGCTGGCGGTGGTGATCTTTGCGGTGCTCTGTATGGCGTACATTCTGCCCTTGACGGTAGATCTGAGCAAAGGCATGGCAACGCTTTCCAATACAGCGATGGCCATTGCGGGCGGGCTGATGGTCTTCGTGTTGCTGACCGGCCCGACCTTTTTTATGATGAGCGGAATTGTCGGCTCGATCGGCGACTACTTTGCGCAGGTGATTCCGCACGGTTTTAAAACCTATACATTCTTCGATGAAAAGGTCACCACCTGGTTTCAATCCTGGACGCTGACCTTTATGGTCTGGTGGTTTGCCTGGGCCCCCTTCGTCGGTGTTTTCATAGCCCGCATATCAAAGGGGCGCACCATCCGGGAGTATCTTTTGGGCGTCATGCTGGTGCCGACCTTTTTTTCAATTTTTTGGTTCGGTGTTTTTGGTAGCGCCGGTTTCTTTGGGGTGTTGAGGCTCGATACGCCCATCCTGGATATGCTGGAGTCGAATATTAATGATACAACATTTTTTGTACTAAGGCATCTGCCGTTGAGCAACTTGACCAGTGTTGCCACAGTTCTGGCCGCTTTTCTCTTCGTGGTAACGAGTGTGGTCAGCGCCTCTTTCGTGCTGTCCATGTTTGCCTCGGCCGGGGACCTGAACCCGCCGACCGGCACCAAGCTGATATGGGGTGTCATTTTGGGAGCCTTAGGGCTGGTGATGATCCTGTCGAACAGTATCGACGCCGTCAAGAGTATCATCGGCCTGGCCGCGTTGCCATTCATTTTTATCGTGCTCTTGATTGTGGTTTGTCTGCTAAAAGCGCTTAAATCAGAGGAGGTCTGATGACCACAGAAAACCTTATCGACACACTGCTTAACATCTGGGTTTTTGCCTTCATAGGCATTCTGGTCTGGCTGTACTTCAAGAAGGATTCAAATGATAATATTGCCGGGGGGCAGGAGCGCAATAGAGATACATAAGTAAAGAATTTATTTTTAAAGATTTTGTTGTCACCATTGCTAAGAATAGCTTTGAAAATAAGCAAGGAAAATTGCATATTACTCCATCACAGATTTTCGAAGCCCTAAAAATGTTGTGATATGCAAAAATATATCTTAAAAAAGGACGGACACTATTTAAAGCCAAAAACTTGATTTTTTGCAAATTAGAGTGTAGGGCCTCCGCCCGGAGGAGGATAATATTCATATTCCCGCCACATGCGGATTTTACTGCTCTCGATTTTGAGGCACGGGCTGGGACAGTGTTCGATCTTTTCTTCAATCAGGCCGGCGATGGTTCCGGTCAAAGTGATTCGGGCATCGGAGGTATAAGCAGTCGCATTGAATTTATCGTTGTGAGAAGCAAAGAATCTGCCTTCAGATTTATCCCTGGCCTGAGGTTTCGTGTTCCAATTCAGCGGGGTTTGCAGGATCGTAATATCTGTCCGGTCCCCTCTTATTTTGGAATCTAAAATAAATCCCCCCAGAATCACGGATTCTCCGACACGGCTATCAGCCTCCTCGACCAAGGTTTTGAACGGTATTTGCGAATTAGCAGCACAAGAAACGAAAAACATGACGATACACATACTTATTAGCAAGCCTTTTGATGTTTTCATTATTGAACCTCCTTTTATTTTGATTATCATACTCAAAATAATGTTGTAAACAGATGCATGATCCTTGGATATCTCCAAGTGCAACTATCAGAAGGCCAAAATTATTGTGATACTCATTGAGACTGTCGAAAAAGGTATCGATTGACGGCTTTTTTCCTATAAAATCTGAACGGTTTTTATCCTGCTCAATACACAAATCAAATTTCCACAAATATTTATTATCCATGCATTTTTTCAATTGACAATGTCTAGTTGTATTGCTAGCTATTGATTAGCTGTTAATCTAATAAACAAGCTAATCTGGAGCGAAAAATACGATGGCCAAATTTAAGCGCTATGACTATTCTCAAAAGGTTTTAATCCCGGTTTCATTACAGGAGCAACTGGTGGCTGGCAGTTTAGAGTTTGCCATCCATACGCTCATTGAGACGCGCATGGACATGTCGGTTTTTGAGGGCAATTACAAAAATGATGCGGTCGGCCGAAGTGCCTATGATCCCAAGATATTGTTAAAGGTGGTGTTGTTAGGCTACGCGCGGGGGCTGATATCCTCGCGTGATATTGAACGCGCCTGCTGTGAAAATGTGACTTTTATGGCGCTTTCAGGCAACCAGCGACCGGATCACAGCACCATCGCAGCGTTTGTATCTTCGATGCAAGACCAGATACTGTCCTTGTATTGCGACATTTTATTGGTCTGTGAACAAGAAGGTCTTTTAGGCGGTACTTTTTTTGCCTTAGACGGGGTCAAGCTGCCGGCCAATGCGTCCAAAGAGTCCAGCAGCACGGTAGCGACTTTAAAAAAGAAAAGGCGTAAAATACAGCAGAAGCTCAAGCGCCTGTTAAAAGATCAAATCGATGCGGATAAAGATGATGATGATAATTTTCCCAACCCACCCAACCGTGAGCAACAAATTGACAAACTTAACAAACAAGCGGATCGCATTGAAAAGTGGCTCAAGCAAAATGATGCCAAGATCGGTGTGAACAAAAAAGAGCTTTTAAGCAATGTGACCGACAACGATTCGGCCAAGATGTATACCGCTCACGGCACCGTGCAGGGCTATAATGCCCAAGCGTTAGTGGATTCAAGGCACCAGGTCATAGTTTATGGCGAAGCGATTGGCAAAGGGCAGGACAATGACAATTTGGCGCCGGTAATCGATGGTGCCAAAAAGCATCTTGAGCGCATCGGCAAGGGCTCCAATTATTTTGAGGGCAAGATCCTAACCGCTGATTCAAGCTACCATAGCGTAACCAATATCGCCAAGTGCAACGAAGAAAAACTGGACGCCTATATTCCAGACAATAAATTTCGTAACCGCGATAAGCGATTTGCCGGCCGGGTGGGTTATCGGCGCAGATCCAAAAAGTTTACATTTGCTGATTTTAAATATGATGGTGGCAAAGATGAATATATGTGTCCCAATGGCAAGCGACTTAAGCCATTAGTCAAATCCGGGCGACATAAAGGCAAGCTTTTGAAAGTCTATACATCCAGGCAAAAAGATTGCAAGCGCTGCCAACTCAGAGCCAAGTGCCTGCGATATAAAGATGCTAAACGCCGGCATTTTACATACTATGTGGATGCATCGGACAATAACATATCCCAAGCGATGGTGCAAAAAATCCAGACCCAAAAGGGGCGTAGAATTTATCCACAGCGCATCGGCATTGTAGAGCCGGTATTTGCCAACATTCGGGTACACAAAGGTATGAACAAATTTACCTTAAGGGGCAAGATAAAAGTCAATATCCAGTGGCTCCTGTATTGTATGGTACACAATGTGGAAAAGATAGCTAATTACGGCTTTACATAGGTTGACTCAAGCAAGAAAGAGGAGCCGATAATAGAATAGAAGCTCTCAAGACTGACTGAAAACGCAAAATTATAGAATCTGTAAATAGCGACAGACGGTCAAATTCGTCATATCGTATTTTTCGACTGTCTCATTTTATATCTCATGTACCCTTCATCACGATAATTTTCATCTTGCATCAGCACGCTTAACTAATTTTCGACCTTTTCAATTTCCAGCTTATAAAAGAAACCTACACTTTACCACCTAAATTACAAAACTTTTTAAAAACAGTATGAACGGTGCGGAACTCATAGAAATTGTTGACTATTTTTATTTTACCAAGTATTATGAATAATATCAATGTGATGCCAACCAAACATATTGCAATTTCATTCAGGGAGACATTATGAATAAACTGGAACTCATTGATGCTATGAAAAATGAATGCAAGCTTTCAAAAAAAGAAGCTGCAGCTGTTGTTGATCTATTTTTTGAAAGCATGTCTGAAGCTCTTGCAAAGGAAGACCGAGTTGAAATTCGCGGATTATGTTCTTTCTATGTTAAACAATACAAATCCTATCAAGGCAGGAATCCCAAAACCGGCGAAAGCGTTGAAGTAGCGCCAAAGAAGTTGCCATTTTTTAAGTGTGGTAAGGAATTAAAAGATCGGGTGGATAATTAAAATGTCATTTTAATATGGGGTTGGATATAAGTACCTTACAATTTTAAGGCGAAATTGGTTGTTGGGGATACCGTTCGGGGGTACCGAGGATGTCCAAACATGCGCAAGGGCGTTCAAGGAGTACCCCAACGGTACCCCATCGAATTTGTGCAAAAGCCCGAAGGGCGCTGTAATTGCGGATTTGTGGGAAACGGCGATGTGTAATATTATGAGCCTCTCACGCCGGTAACGGGGGTTCGAATCCCCCTGGGATCGCCACAAAAAAATCAAGGGGTATCATTTATGATAACCCCTTTTTCTGTTTATAAAATTGATTTTCCCCACAGCATCCCCCCAATAACTGCGCAGAAAAATCCAGATTTGATAGTACAACCTCAATTTTTTTGAACTCATCTTTTTGCGCGAATGACAAACAAATCCATTTAAAATGAGAATTGGTGACTTAGGCACGAAACCTAATCGCGCCAAGTTAAGCCCAGGTCGTTGGGATTGGACGAGAGTCTATGAAATTCGACATTGTTGCCCAGTGGGTGATCGCATACCGTGAGAGTCCCACTTGACCAAAGTTTGGC
>JASFJF010000189.1:0-7479 GCA_050122255.1 Desulfobacterales bacterium | reverse complement strand
TATCGCGGCTAACCACCGAAATCATCGAAAGCGATCATATCCGGTTCCACGCCCAAGCTGTCCAACATTTTTTGGACCGCTTCAAGCATCAATGGCGGCCCACAGATATAATATTCGATTTCAGCGGGATCCGCATGGCTTTCGAGATATTCATCATGGGCCACCTGATGAATGAATCCGACCAGACCGTCCCAGTGGTCCTCAGGCAAGGGATCGGAAAGGGCAACATGGTATGAGAAATTTTTAAAGTTTTTCTCCAACTCTTTGAACTCTTCGTCATAAAACATTTCGCTCTTGGAACGGGCGCCGTACCAAAAAGTTATCTTGCGCTCGGTTTTCTTTGTCAGCAGGTTGTAGAAAATGTGTGCGCGCAGCGGAGCCATGCCGGCACCACCGCCGATAAAACACATTTCACGCTGGGTATCTTTGACGAAGAAATCCCCGTACGGCCCGCTTAGACTCAGCCGATCACCCGGCTTGAGCGTGAACAGGTAAGAGGATGCCACGCCCGGCGGGATATCGGTTGCGCCCGGAGGCGGTGTGGCGACCCGGATCGTGAACCGCAGCTCTTCCTCCGCCGGTGTATTGGCCATGGAATACGCCCGGTAAACAGGTTCGTCGCTTATGGCCTTCAATCCCCAAAAATCAAAGCGATCCCAGACCTTTTTATAGCTTTCTCCCACATGTATGTCGCTGTAGGAGCGCTCGTACTCGGGGATGTCAATCTGAACATATGAGCCTGTTTCAAATTCCATCTTTTCGCCCGGATCGAGCCTGAGCCGCAACTCTTTTATAAAAGAGGCCACGTTTTCATTGGAGACGACCGTGGCACCATATTTCTTGATATTGAAGATTTCATCGGGAATACGAATTTTCATATCCTCTTTGAGCTTCAGCTGGCAGGACAGGCGGATATTGTTGAGTTTCTCGGTTCTGCTCAAATGCGCCAGTTCGGTTGGAAGGATATCCCGTCCACCCTCGTTTACTTTGCATTTACAGACCCCGCAGCTGCCTTTGCCGCCGCAGGCCGATGGCAAAAGGATGTTATTCTGGGCCAGAGCGGCCAGAAGGGTTGTTCCGGTCGGTGCCTGGATACTTTTATCGGCATCGTCATTGATGATGACTTCGCGATCCCCCTTTAGGACTACTCTGGATTCTACCAGTAAAAGTGCCGCGACCAGAAGTATGACGACGCCGAAGAAAACCGTGATTGCGATCAAATAAGTGTCGAGCACTGGTGAATCCCTTTAAGTCGGTTATAAAGTTATTCCGGCAAACAGCATAAAACCGATAGCTATCAAACCGGTCGTTATCATGTTGATGGCAAATCCCCGAAGGCCTTCGGGCACATCGGCATATCTCAATTTCCTCTGGATTGCGGCCATCGATATAATTGCCAACGCCCATCCGGCGCCGGACCCAGTGCCGTAGACCACTGTTTCGCTGAAGGTGTAGGATCGCTCAACCATAAACAATGATACGCCCAGAATGGCGCAGTTAACTGTAATCAATGGCAGAAAAACACCCAGGGCCGCATAAAGCGCAGGTGAAAAGCGGTCAATGACCATTTCCAGGGCCTGAACGATGGCGGCGATGGTTGCAATGAAGAGCACCAGCTTCAGAAAACTTAAATTGACGGACGAGAGACCGGCCCATGCCAGAGCGCCGGGGGCCAGCAAAAAATTATAAATCAACCAGTTGGCGGGCGTGGTGATCGTTAGTACAAAAACCACCGCGACGCCGAGCCCGGTGGCTGTTTTCATATTTTTAGAAATGGCCAGAAAAGAACACATCCCCAGGAAATAGGCCAATAAGATATTGCCGACAAATACGGAATTGAGTGCAATGCTGATCAGGTTTTCCATGGTTCGATTATCCTGCAAGCCGATTTGGGTGCATCGAGCTAAGTCCGCTTCACCAAAGTGTGTTCCAGCCACACGAAAAGCCCAATAATAATGAAGGCGCCGGGAGCCAGCACCATCAGCCCGTTGTTAACGTAGCCAAGGTCGTACAATACACCAGGCACTACCTGAAAACCAAATAATTTGCCGGAGCCCAGCAATTCCCTGAAGAAGGCAACGCCGATCAGAATCGAGCTGTACCCGATGCCGTTGGCAATACCGTCCATAAATGAGCGAAACGGAGGATTGGAGAGAGCAAAGCCCTCTGCCCGACCCAGGACAATACAGTTGGTAATGATCAACCCGACAAAAACCGACAGTTGCTTACTGATTTCATACATAAAAGCCTTTAGCAGTTCATCGGCCATTATTACCAAGGTGGCAATGACGGCGACCTCGACGATAATGCGAATGTTGCGGGGAATGACGCGCCGCATGCATGAAATAATCAGACTGGAAAAGGCCACCACAAAAGTAAGGGCGATGCTCATGACGATGGCGGTATTGAGCTGAACGGTTACCGCCAGGGCCGAGCAAATACCCAGAATCTGTTTGGAAATGGGGTTGACATCCCATAGCGCTCGCACAATATCCTTAAACGAGCGGGTCTTGCGAATCGCCCCCAAGGGTCTGGTAATGATCGATCCATTCATATTTGGCTCCGTCTATTCGTCCCTAAAATGAATTAAGAATGTTTGTTTATTCGGGCGGCGCACCAATCAGATTCTTTCTGAACTGGATCGACACCGGTTCATAGTTTTCGAGAACCTCTTTGAGACCGGCCGTCAGGTATTTTCCCGTTAGTGTGGCGCCGCTGATGCCATCTACATAGTGTGGGCGCATTTCAGACTTGACCGTGTCCTCTACGGCTCCTTTGGCGATGGATACCGACACGAATTCACCGCTGCGATCCACTATTTTTTTTCCGACCCAGTTATCCTTGAACCAGGCTTTCTCTATTTCCCCTCCGAGCCCGGGCGTTTCCGAATGCTTGTATACGGTAAAACCGGATATGGTGCTGCCGTCGTTGTCGATTGCAAGATACCCATATATCCTGCCCCACAGCCCCCGCGAGTTAAACGGTACGATATAGGATTCAATATTTTTAGCTTTCGTATAGACATACAGCGGAAAATCCTTTTCACCCCGCTGCGACTCTTCGATCAACCGGCCGGACGGATCGATCCACAGCGGTCTGATGAATTCGGCGTACAGAGACGCTATTTCAGCAGCTGTATATCGCCGATCCTGCTCGACAAGCCCTACTGACAGGAGAATGTTACGAATTTTGTCAATCCGCATGTTTTTATCTTGAAATCGCTGCAGGCCCGTGGAAGCTGTCGTCAGAATGACACTGCAGACAAAACACAGAACTGCAGCGAATAAAAGCGATTTTATGCGTTCAGACATTGGGTATCCGTTTTTTGAGTCGAAATTTAATTTCAATTTGATCCAATAGCGGGGCAAACAGATTCATAAAGAGTACCGCCAGGCCGACACCTTCCGGAAAAGCGGGGTTGAAAACGCGAATCAAAACCGTGAGAGCACCGATACCGAATCCAAAAACCCACCTAGCGCCCTGCATATGGGCGGACGACACCGGATCTGTCGCCATGTAGGCAAAAGCGAACATGCTGCCGCCGATAATCAGATGTTGCAACGGGCTCAGACTCAAATAGGGCGAATACCCCTCCGCTGCAATCAAATTTAGCAGAAGTCCGGTGCTCAGCAATCCGATGATACAGCCAAAAATGATACGGTAATTGGCAATTCCTAAGATAATCAGAAATGCAGCTCCGGCAATACTCAGAAATGCGGTCGTACCGCCGATGCTGCCGGGATAGAGACCGAAAAACAGCTTAGCGGTACTGTAACCTGCATCGCTAAATGCCGATTGAATGCTGCTGGAAGGCTCGGTTACCGCGGCAATCGACAACGGCGTCGCACCTGAAAACGCATCCACCGCTTCGGTTTTACCGCCGCTTAGAACTGTCCAGATCGCGTCTCCTGAATTCTGCGCCGGATAGGCAAAATAAAGAAAGGCCCTGCCGGTGAGGGCCGGATTCAGGAAATTTCGACCGGTTCCGCCAAAAACTTCTTTTCCAATTACAATACCGAATGAAATGCCTAAAGCTGCCTGCCACAGGGGTATGGTCGGCGGCAACGTCAATGGCAATAGTGCGCAGGTCACCAGCACGCCTTCACTCATTTCATGTTTGCGGACTGCGGCAAAGAGAGTTTCGCATGCAAATCCGAAGATATAAACCACCACAACGATGGGAACCACGGCCTTTAAGCCGGTCCAGACCACCGGCCAGAATTCGGTACCGAGACCCGAGGCCAGATGGGATTGATAACCGACATTGTAAACACCGAAAGCATAGTGCGGCATCAGGGCAACTATGACCAGCATCATATATCTTTTAACATCCAAACTGTCTCGCGTATTGGGAGTAACCTGGCTTACATGGGCGGGTGCAAAGAAAACCGATTCTATGGACTCGTAAAAGGGCCACAGTTTTTCAAGTTTTCCGCCCTTCTCGAAGTGCTTGCGCGTGGATTCAAAGAATCTTTCAATACGGTTCATCACTTTACCCGTTCTTTTTCTCGGTAAAAGCTGGATTTCGCATCCTTAAGGCTTTCAGAAAGCTCGATTTTGGATGGGCAAACATATGAGCACAGCGCGCATTCGACACAATCCAGCAAACCGTGTTCTAACGCTTCTTCAACCTCTCCGGCCAAAATTGCTTTGTAAGTGAACTGGGGAAGAATGTCGACTGGGCAAACCAGGGCGCAATAACCACATGCGATGCAAGCCCGTTCGCCGCCATGCATGTTGCAATTGAACCGAAGCTCATTTTTGTTGAGTGCTGAAAGAAACGCTCTGGAAAATGTGGGTTTGCGATAGCCGGGATTAAACAAACCCAGCAATTCACCTTTATGATCACCTTCAGGCAAAAGATTAAGAGCTGATTCTGAAAATCCCAGGTATGAGTCAGTCGGTGAAATGTTGCCGGTGAGGATGCCGCCCTGGATATAGCGCAATCCAGTGTTTTTGGCATTGTCAGCGGCTATGACAGACAGTGGCGCCCCCATTCGGGTGATGACATGCCCGGATTGACGCGCCCCGGATCCCCCCAGAGATACAATACGTTCGGTTGGGTATAAGCCCTTGAGCAAAAAACGGGCAATCAGGACAACATCTTGCCCTTCAATAAACCAGGCACAGTTTTCCTCCTGTGATGACTTCATATGATACAACAAAACGCCCGGGTCGTGAGCAGGATATTGGCCCTCATAAGTCAGGTTTACCGTACCATTGCGCAAAGAGGTCAGCCCGCTACCGGATCGGTGCTGACAAACATACACGCGGCCCTCGGCTAATTTGTCGAGAACACCTAAACCAAAATCGAAAAGACGCTCATTGCCTGAGAGGTATACCTGCGGTTCAGGATGGAAAGGCTCGAGGCTATCAAGACTGACATACAGCGCCGGCGGTACAGAATCCGGGTGCGGGTAATCTCTGAAAGGCAGGGCTTTGATCAGAGGCCAGAGACCCCCCGCAATCAGTATTTGAACCAGCTCGGCGCGACTCATTTTGGGGATATCTTCGGGGCCGTAACGTTCAAATTCGATCGTTTTTTCAATTTGATCCAGCTGAATGTTGATTTCCTGGATCACCCGCCGCGGCCCGAAGCGAATACGTGTAACTTGTCCACCACCGGGTGACAATAATCGAATGTCCGTGTTGCGCTTGTCTTCTACCAGAGGAGAGCCCAGGGCGACCTGATCGCCTTCTTTGATCTTCAGACGGGGCTTAAAAAAAGGTATGCGCGAGGGTACAAATGCCAGATGGATGGGTGCGTCGGCTTTTTGTAATGCATCACTTGGCACTCCGATAATTTTGAGATCGTGGCCCTTTTTAACGCGGATATTCTTCATCGAGGTCTTTCAAGTTCAAATTTTCAGGGCTGCGTTCACGATTTTGCTGGCTTTGACTGCGATGACAGTCACACCGGGCGCAAGCGGGCCCGGGGTCCCCATTGCCGGCGGACTTTCCTTTCATAACAAAGGCCAGAGCGAACAATCCAAAAACGATGATCGTTGCTAATAGCACGACAATCATGTCCCACATATCCTCTCCTGTATTTGCGCTTTAAGAAATTTTCAATCTACCCCATCAACAAGTTGCTGGCCGGTGTTGTATAGAGCACGTGTATATTAATCTAAAGATGATAAAATAGTAATCCGTTTATCGGCCGTCAAGAAAGTCGAAGATACCGATCTCGCCGAACGGTGGCACTTTCTTCTGTGCATTTAACCCAGAATGAGCACTAACAGCACGGCCGCCAATATGAGCAAGCAAATGCCGAACCATATGCCGTAAACCAATCGCCGTGTGCCCAAGTTCTTTGCCGCATTCGCTGCTTCTTTGTAAGGCCCGACACCGGCCTCTTTGAGGCGCCGTTCGATCTCTTCAGCAGTAAAGTAATCCCAGTTCCAGTGGGCTGTGTGCTGGGTTTTAATGTTTTCCTGAAATATTCGCTTCTTTTTTTTCATGGTCCCAAAAAACTCAATTGCAATCACTCAACCGGATAAAAGCTATCTATGCAATTGATCTGGCGCTTGGTCGTAAGCTCCCGTTTGCCGAATAGGGTGCTTTTTTTGACCACAAAAGGATTAAAGCCATCGTTTTTTTAGCCAATCAGCCGCATCGTAAAGATCTGCCGACACATGCCCGGCATGCAGGCCGGCATCGGCCAGTTTTGATTCGGCCTCTTGATAGTTTCCGGTCTTCAACAGGATTGAATGACCGCACCCCGCGTTATGGGCACACACGATATCTTTGGCGCTGTCTCCGACCATTACACTGCCTGCCAGATCGATCTGATATTTTTTTTGAGCCTGAATGATTAAGCCGGGCAGGGGTTTACGGCAATCACAGCCGGCTTCGGGCATATGCGGACAAAAGAAGATATCACTTATTTTACCCCCCCCGGACATGACAGCCGCCATCAATTTCGTGTGAATCTGCTTAAGTTCTGCAGCGGAAATCAGCTTGCGTGAAATGGCTGACTGGTTTGTGATCACAAAGATTGTAAAACCGGCATCTGTCAGATCGCGCATCGCTTCTATACTGCGCGGTAAAAAAATAAATTCCGACCAGTTTTTGATGTAATCAGCAGAATCTTGATTGATCGTTCCGTCTCGGTCGAGAAAAACGACTTTTTTTAGCAATTTCCCACCAATATTGACATGCGCCGAGTAACTCCTTTATTCGGCAACCAGAATGGGGTCGCTGAATCCATCCTGTATGAGAATTTTTTCCTGCTCCAGGGCCTCCTCCAGGGTGCTAAATCTTCCGACCCTGACCCGATAAAAGATTTGATCGCCGCGATCATAAATTTTTATATGCGCATTTTTATAGCGTCGTGCCAGCCGACGTTTTTGTCTCTCGGCATTATCACGACTCAAAAAGGCGCCGACCTGAAACGTAAAATTGCCGGTGTAATAGTCACCCGGCGTGTAGGTCGCAGTCGAGTTAGCGGAAGATGCCGTCCGATTGCCCAGGGCAACC
>JASFJF010000188.1:0-7512 GCA_050122255.1 Desulfobacterales bacterium | reverse complement strand
ACCCGTTGCGAATATATTATCGGGCAATCGGTTTTTGATCTGCCGGGAATCATCCCGCAGGTGCTGACCGATTTTTGCCTGGAAAACGATAAAAACCTGCTCGACCGCCCTGGGATGCAGACCTATGAAGCCGCCATTGTATGTGCCGACGGCATCAAGCGCGATTTTTTGCTCAGCCGCGCATCGTTTAGCGGCCATAACGGGATGATCGCCGGCATAGTCAGCGTTATGCAGGAATTAACCGACCACAATCGCGCCGAGAAACTGCTCAAAGATCGAACCACCGAGCTGCTGAAATCGAACCGGGAACTCGAACGCCAAATAAAGAAACGCAAAAAAGCCAAACGCACGGTTAAGCAGGCGCACCGTGAAATAGAGCATTTGATTTCATCATTACCGACGATTCTGATCGGCTTAAGTCACCAAAATGAGATCATTCACTGGAATGCAATGGCCGCCAAGGTATTTGACATTTCCGCCAGTAAAGTGATGGGGTTAAATTTGGACTGCTGCGGGATTGATTGGGATTGGGACAAAATATCAGACGGGCTGGTAAAGAGTCAGGCAGAAGGCTGCAACGTCCGGGTGGATAATCTTCATTACCGTAATGCTGATGGCGAGGACCGCTATCTGGGTCTTTCCATTACTCCCTTTAAGGGCGAAGACGAGCGCATTTCAGGCCTAACGATTATCGGTGCGGATATCACAGACCGTATAAAATTTGAAGCCCAGCTGCATCAATCTCAAAAAATGGAAGCCATCGGGCAATTGGCCGCCGGCATTGCGCACGAGATCAACACCCCGACCCAATTTGTGGGCGACAACACCCGTTTTTTGCAGGATGCCTTCAGCGATTTAGTGCAGGCTTGCAACCTGTATAAAGATTCAATCAATGCCTTTAAAGCCGGCACATTAAAACCAGTACACATCCAGGAAGTTGAAGCGCAATTAGAAGAGTTGGACATTGCCTATCTTGAGGAAGAAGTCCCGCTGGCCATCGAGCAGACGCTCAAAGGCGTCGATCGGATTACCCATATCGTACAGGCCATGAAAATATATGCCCATCCGGGTGGAGATGAAAAAGAATTGGTTGATATCAATAAAGAAATAGAAAAAACCATCACGTTTACACGCAATGAGTGGAAATATGTGGCCGATTTTAATATTGATTTTGATACTGCTTTGCCGACCGTACCCTGCCATCGCGCGGAATTTAACCAGGTCATATTGAATTTGATTGTAAATGCCGCCCATGCCATCGCCGATGCAAATGCTGCAAATTCTACTGAAAAAGGCATCATCACCATCACTACCAGCCAGTCCCAAAACCGGGCTGAAATTCGAATCTCTGATACGGGCGCCGGTATCCCTGAGCATATCCGACATCGGATATTCGATCTGTTTTTTACCACCAAGGAACCGGGACGCGGGACCGGCCAGGGGCTCGCCATCGCCCACTCCGTGATTGTTGATAAGCATGATGGTTCGATTGGCATTGAAACCAAAGAAAACGAAGGCACCACATTTGTCATCCGGCTGCCCCTAGACACGACTTTATCTGGAAATGAATGATCAATCCAAAAGACGCATTTTATTCGTTGATGACGAGCCCATGGTCTTAAAAGGCCTTCAGCGGTCCCTTAGAAAAATGCGTCGGGAGTGGGAGATGCGCTTTTTGACGAGCAGCACAAAAGCGCTGGAGATATTGAGCGCCGAACCCATCGATGTCATCGTTTCCGACTTAAGAATGCCGGAGATGGATGGGGCTCAGCTGCTCGCTGAAGTCAAACGCCTGCATCCGCAGGTGGTGCGCATTATTCTTTCCGGGCAGGTGGAACAGGAAACCACGTTCAAGTCGGTTCAATTGGCGCATCAAAGCCTTTCCAAACCCTGTGATGTCGACATTTTAAAACAAACCTTAACCAAGCTTTTCGATTTACGGAATTTGCTGGAAGATGAATCCATCAAGCGCATTGTTTCACAAACTGAAACACTTCCAAGCCTGCCGGCGATTTATACCGAAGTCATCAATGAGTTGCATGCGCCGGATCCCTCTGTGAAAAAAATCAGCGATATTATCTCTACCGATCTGGCCATGACGGCCAAAATATTGCAGGTGGTCAACTCGGCATTTTTCGGACTTGTACGAAAAATCAGCAATCCCAAAGAGGCGGTTATGCTGCTGGGGACTGAAACCATCAAAGCCCTGGTGCTTTCGGTCAAGATTTTTTCCGAATTTAATCAGAAAAAGTACGCCTGGTTTAACTTCAACGAACTGTTTAATCACAGCATGTCCGTCAGTATGTTTGCCCAAACCATTTCCAAACAGGAACGCCTGGATCAATACCTGGTCAATAACGCCCTGATGGCCGGCATGTTTCACGACCTGGGAAAACTGATCCTGGTCACCAATTTTGAAGAAGCGTATCAAGAAATATTGATTGAAGCCCGGCGCAACGGGAAAAATCTGTGGGAACTTGAAAATGATCGGTTTGGAACCAGCCACGCAGAGATTGGCGCTTACTTAATGGGGTTATGGGGCTTGGATTACCCGGTCATTGAAGCGATAGCATATCATCATCGTCCCGGCAAGAGTCTGGCGGCCTCAACCGGGCTTCTTACCGCCGTGCATTTTGGGGATGCATATGATCGTCAAAAAATAGATGAATATAAATCCGGCGGGCTAAAACAACTGGATCGCAGGTATCTTGAAAACCTGGGGCTGGGCGATCGGGTAAAAGAGTGGCAAATAATGTGTCAGAATCTTGCAGGGAGGAACGTGTTATGAAAGCTAAAGTGTTGCTGGTCGATGACGATGCCATGGTGCTGGCCGGACTCAAGCGCCAGCTGCGGAATCAATTTCGGATCGACACCGCGCTCAGTGGCGAAGACGCCTTGAAACTGGTGCAGGAAAATGGGCCTTATGCTGTGATTGTTTCCGACTTCATGATGCCGGGCATGAATGGTATCGAGTTTTTAGCGTTCGTCAAAAAAACCACTCCGGATACCGTACGCATGATGTTGACCGGTACAGCGGATATGCCGACTGCCATTCGCGCGGTAAACGAAGGCAATATCTTTCAGTTTCATCCCAAACCCTGTCCGGCTGATACGCTCAGCCAGGCCATTCAGAGCGCAATCCAAAAATATCACAAAGCTGTTTCGCATCAACAGCAACTGAATAATTTCAAATCTTCTCTTGAAAAGGCCAGCCAGGTACAGCATGAGCTGTTACCCAAATCAGACCCCGCTTTTGACGGTTTTGATATTGCCGGCCGCAGCATCTGGTGTGATGAAACCGGCGGAGACTATTATGACTTTTTATATCCACCGACAAACGGCCATAAAAAGATCGGCATTGTTGTTGGTGATGTCGCCGATCACGGCATCCCATCTGCCCTGCTGATGACAACGGCACGGGCTTTTCTCAGAGAACGAATTCAGGCATCGCCCTCAGAATGTGCATCCATAATTTCGGACGTGAACAAACGGCTGGTGCAGGATGTAGAACAGCTGAATCTCTTCATGACGATGTTTTACTGTGAGATTGAAGCTCAAGAGAAATGTATTCGGTGGGTTAAGGCCGGACATGAACCAGCCATTCTCTGGACGCCGACAGCGACCCATTCACCCGAGTTCCTCGCAGGTAAGGGGTTGCCGCTGGGGGTAATGGAGGACGCCGTCTATAAAGAATACCAAAAACAAATCCGTTCCGGCCAGATTGTTTTAATCGGTACGGATGGTATCAAAGAGGCGGTCAATGAGAGCGGTGAGATGTTTGGAATACCACGGTTGCTGCAGGTGATCAACGACACGGCTGATCAGCCGGCCGCTAAAATCCTTGACAGTGTATTTGAATCTCTGGATCGTTTTTGTCGCCCGCTGAAAAACGATGATGACGCCACCTTGGTTGTCATTAAAGTGCAGTAGAAGTGGTTTCAAAACCCCATCCCCCCCTTCAATGGAGCGGGATTTCGCATCTTATTCAAAAACATTTAAGGAGCTCAAAAGGCCCCAATGGCTGCGTTGTCCCGTAGGGCGGGATTCGCATCTAATTTTATAAATTAGGGTGCAGCACAGACCTCCGGTAAATGCTCACATACCCATGAATGCTGCGCTTTCCCGATCGGTCTGCGCCTTGCCTTGTTAGACACCTTGATTATAAAATATCAGACGTAAAATCCCGCTTTCAAGCGGGGAACCTGATCTGCGGCTTTGAAACCGCTTCTAATCTCGTCATGCCTGCCGATTGCTTGCCGTCGCGGAAATATCTTCGACGATAAATGGTGAGCATCTTACACCGATACTCATTTTCTTAATCCAGGCCCGCACCATCATGATCGTATCCCCTTCCAGGTTGACGATACTCGGCAGTTCCTCCACATACGCAATATCGTCTTTATAAAATTCGTAAAACACGTTATGGGAACTATACGGATCTGCGATTAAAATGATCTTTTCCCCATCATAGGGATGCCGTTGTGGTGATCCGGAAAAAGCGACATGCGTCCGGCGCAAGGTTTTTCGATCTTTTGGACGCTGATAAGCTTGAATTTCAAATGTTATGGCTTCCTGGGGATGTTGGGTGTCTGACATGAAAGGATCTCCTTATAGAACGCAAAAATGAAATGATAGTTTTATCTCATGGAACATATTATTTTTCAATATGTCAGGAGCCTCTATGGAAGCATTAAAGGGTTACCAGAAAAAATTCCTCAAAGGGCTTGCCCATGGATTAAAGCCGGTGGTGTTTGTCGGTCAGAAAGGTATGACGGCCAATCTGATCGACTCCATTCAAGACGCCCTCGAAACCCATGAGCTAATAAAGGTAAAATTTGTCGAATTAAAGGACAAGCTACAGAAAGTCAGACTTGTCGAAACGCTTTCGGTGGAAACGAATTGCCAGCTGGTGGGCATGATCGGTCACATGGCCATTCTATTTCGCCAGCAGGCCGATCCGGAAAAACGCAACATTCAGCTGCCCCAGCGCTAAAACGACTGGCGGCGGTTGTCCTCATTGATTCCGGTCGCTTGAATCTTTTTGGGTAGCCATGGTTTCATTGGGATAAATCACCAGCCGGTCACCCGGATGAATTGGTTTGCGCCCATCCAGGCGATTCCAGATAAGGAGTGCCGGCAACGGCACTTTGAACCGCTCGGCAATGCCTGTCAGGCTGTCGCCTTTTTGAACGACATAGATCCGCTCCAAATTCTTTGCCTGCCATTCTTGAACCAGCTTTTTAAAGCGCGCGTCAAATCCTTCGGCACTATCAGGTGGAATTAACAGCGAATGCGTGCCGGCGGCCAGGAAGTGGCCTCGGATTTCCGGGTTGAGATCCTTGATGGCCTTGAAATACGTGTTGGCAGCCTGGGCGACAATTTGAACGGGCGTATCCTGAAAGCATTCGATTTGAACGCGCTCAAACGCCAGCGGTGGGTATAAATCCTGGTCCGTAAATTCAAAGCCGAATCGCACCGGGTTCTTTAAAATCATTTTTGCCGCAATTATTCTGAAGACATACCGCTGGGTTTCAAGTGGTAGGTACAGCTGGTAGTAATCCTGCGATTTTTGAGATGCCATTTCACTTTGCAAACCCAGCTCACCCATGTTGTAACCCGCAGCCGAGAGCGTCCATGAACCCAGCATTTCGTAAAGCGATTTAAAGTAATTGATCGCAGCCTGTGTTGAGGTAAAGATATTTCTGCGTTCATCGATATCAGCATTGATTCTAAGCCCGTATTTTTGGCCAGTTGATTTTAGAAACTGCCAGAAACCGATGGCGCCCTTGCGTGAGCCGGCGTGCGGCCGAAGCGCACTCTCGATAATGGCCACATATTTCAGATCATCAGGCATGTCGTTTTCCCGCAGCATCCTTTCAATGATGGGTAGATAGCGTGTCGAGCGCTTTATCCACAGGATTACCTGGGGCCGATCCCAGATCGTTAGCAGCAATTCTTTTTCCAGGCGCTCACGCACTTCTTGCATATCCAGCGCAACGGGCTCACCGCAAAAGTCCAGGGCTTCGTCAATTTTGATGTTGGCTATCAGCCGAGGCCAATCGGAAGGTGGCTGCATCGGCGTTTCTTGGGCGATGGAGATACCCGTGACGGCCAGCATGATCAACAGTGGGATTGATGAGATGCGTTTCATATTTGTTTCTATCCTTTTATTGGTTTAAACGATTGTGAATAAAATGACAACCGCAGCCTTCGGTTTCATGGTTGCGAATCTGTTTTTGTGGGTTCAGAATGCTTGTGGATTCCTGTAAAATTTGCAAAAACAGCACTCCCGACAATCATCAGACTACCGTATCCAAATCGCCAGCTGAAGATTTCGCCCAGAAACAAGATACCCAGCAGAGCCGTAAATACGACCTCACTGGTTAAAATAAGGCCGCCTTCCCAGCTTTTACAATAGCGAAAACCTTGATTCATTAACAGTTGAGCGGCCAGTGCGCTAAAAACAATGCCGGCGGTCATCAGCCATTCGACTCCAGTTGCCGGCAGGCGCGGGTCGATGATGAACACGGGAAATGTAATCACAGCGCCCAGCAGGCAAAAATACAAGTAAATGACAGCCGCCCCATTGGTCTCCCGTAATTTTTTTATAAGGCAGACCGTCACCCCGGCAAAGATGCCGGAGGTCAGGCCGGCTGCCTGGCCCCACAGGTTATCGGATAGTTGATAGTCGAATAAAATCGCGGCACCCAGCAATGCTCCCAAAACACAAGCGATTTGGCCTATTGAAATGTGCTCCCCGAACAAAATGAAAGAAAAAAGTGCAGCAAACGCCGGAAAAGAAAAGAATAGGACCATGGCTGTTGAAATGGGTATCAGCCGAATAGCAACAACCAGCAATAAAAAAGCTATGGTACCCGTAATCCCGCGAATGATCATGAGCTTCAGATTGTCAACCTTGAAAGGATTGTGCTTCCATCCCAGTATGACGATCAAAAGGACCAGACCAAATCCGAATCGATAAAAGGCGATGTCCCAGACGCGGAATGTAGGACCAATAAGCTTGATCAGGCCGTCCAGTATGGAAAATAAAAAAGCTGAGGCCAGCATCAGCAGGATACCTGCCGATCGATAATTGTGAAAAATAAGAAAAGATCCGTCTGTCAACTTATTAGGGTAAGCATGCATAGGGCTGTTGTTTTGGGGTTACCATCCTGGGGTTCCATGCCGAGATGGGTTTATGAGCCTTTCAAAGGGCATTTGCGGAGCGCACCGAAGAATACAAAGTCAATATTCCCACGATAACGAAGAAGATGCCGGCACCAATTCGAATATAATGCGCAGGGACCACACGGCTGATCCCAGCGCCGAAGATAACGGCAATTAGAGAGCTGAGCACCAGGGCGCCGGCGGATCCCAGGAATACGGAAATGCGCGAATCGCAATCAGCTGAAAAACAAAAGGTTGCCAGTTGGGTCTTATCTCCCAGTTCAGCCAGAAAAATTAAACCGAATGTGGTCAGCAATATTTTTAAGTCCATAGGGTTCCTCGTGT
>JASFJF010000187.1:0-7520 GCA_050122255.1 Desulfobacterales bacterium | reverse complement strand
AAAATCATCTTCCAGCAGACGGCGGCGGCCCCGGCGGGACCTCTTTGGGGCTGCCCGGTCGACCAGATACGACGCAAACGATCGTTTGAGTAGATCTTGTATCTGAGAGGGATCGTGCGAAAGCAATAGGTTCAACACCATCGAAAAATTAATTTTGATCTGGCTGGCAACGGCTTCCGGTGGTTGGTGGAACAACCTGGCGAGCCAGCGCACATCCATATATTTGTTGGGCAGCAGCAGCGCAAATCCGATGTTATCCATGCCACGGCGCCCGGCCCGGCCGGTCATCTGGTGAAATTCGGTTGCGTCCAGGGGTACAAAATGGGTCCCGTTAAAGCGATCCGAGTTCAAAAAGACCACGGTGCGGGCTGGAAAATTCACGCCGGCGGCGACAGTGGATGTGGCAAATACGGCATCCAGCTGGCCGTCGCTCATCAGCTGCTCGAGCATCAGTTTCCATGTGGGCAACTGACCGGCATGATGAGAACCGATTGCCAGGTTTTCAAGATACCAGCGTTGAGGGTGTTTATGAATGTGCGTGCTCTGACGGGCAAAGGCATCGACACGCTTTCTCAAAACTGCCTTACGGTCATTGTCGATCGGCGCTTTCCCGCGGCACAGCTCCAGGGCACGGTCGCAGTCCGCCCTGGATTTCAAGAAAAAAAGAGCCGGTAGCAGGTGGTATTTTTGCAGCACCCGCAGGACACCGTCAAACGGCACCCGATGATCGGGCAGCCGGCGCTGCCGGGACCGTTTTTTCTTCAAAAACTCAGAGACTTTTTTAGAGATTTTTTCTTTACCGTTGGCTCTTGCCGGTTCGCTTAGCGGCAGCAGCGTACCGGAAGGATGCAAAAAAATAGGAACCAGCGGGACCGGGCGTTTCGTTTCTTTGATAACCGCACAGGGGCCAGATCGAACCCAGGATAGCCAGGCAGCAATTTGATCGGCATTGCCGATGGTTGCCGACAGCAAAAGCAGAGGGATGCGCTCCGGCAGATAAATCATGATCTCTTCCCACACGACACCGCGGTTCGGATCACCCAGGAAGTGGGCTTCATCCAGCACCACAAAATCGGTGGCCAATAATTGACCGCGGTGCATGGCATCGTACAGCTGGTTGCGCAGGATTTCAGTGGTTCCCACAATGATGGCGGCATCTGGATTTTCTTTGCGGTCGCCGGTCAAGATGCCAACCTCGGCATGCCCGAATATATTGCAAAATTCCGCATATTTGGCATTGCTAAGCGCCTTTAGCGGGCAGGCGTACCAGGACCTTCCGCCGTTGCTGCGAACCCGGGCGATGGCCTTTTCGGCAATCCAGGTTTTACCCGAACCCGTGGGCGCGGACACCAGGCAGTCACTTTTTTGTACGGCGTCAAGGGCTTCGAGTTGAAAGGCATCGGGAGTAAAAGCCGGGTCGTCCGGCACGCCGATACCGGTAAAAATCTTGCGGAGCCTGGCATCGGCGCCGGGCTTTAAATGAAGCGTTGTGGGTTTCTTGCGGGGATAACGCCTGGGCCGGAAGAAACGTTTGCGGCGTTTTGCCATCAGAGTTTTTCGATCATTGCCTTAACTTTGGCTTTGGACGGCGAGTTCACATCAAAGGGTGATACGCCATTAAGATCTGCCTCGATCAGCGCCTCATCGTAAGGCAGAAAGCCAAGGAATTCAAAGTCATCCAGGTGTGTTTGCAAAAAATCCTCGTCTTTGGGCCCCCGAATTTTGTTGCCGACCACCGCGATGTGGTTAAGCCCTATTTCCGCGGCCAGTTTACGGATATGTTCGGCCGTATCGATGCTGCGCCGGCCCGGCTCAACGACCACGATGAGCTTGTCCACCGCTTTGGCGGTTGCGCGGCCTAAGTGCTCGATACCGGCTTCCATGTCCATGACCACCACTTCGTCACGCGCCAGCACAATGTGCATCACCAGGGCCCGCAACAGTGAGCTTTCGGGGCAGATGCATCCGGAGCCGCCCTTTTTGATGCCGCCCAGGCGCATGAGCTTGATGCCGTCAAATTGAATCGAGATTTCATCGGGCAGATCATCCACCTTGGGGTTGAGTTTAAAATAGCCGCCGATGCTGCCGGGTTTGGCTCCGGTTCTTTCAAAGACGAGGTCCTCCATTTCAGCGATTGCAACGATTTTGTCCGCATCGTTAATTCCCACACCGGCCGCCAGGTTGGCGTCCGGGTCGGCATCGATGGCCAGTACCCGTTTTCCCTCTGCACTAAGGGTCCGAATCATCAATGCGGCAAAAGTTGTTTTACCGACGCCGCCCTTACCGCTGATTGCCAGTTTCATATGTCAATCTCCAATCCTTTTTATTCTTAAAATGTTGAAAGGGTGTTTAGTGTTTGGTTTTTGGGTTATCGGCTGTCCGATTTCCAACATTGTTAATGGTCACGCTAAACACTAAACACAAAATACCAATCCGATCACCAAGCAATATAACACAGGATATTATCCCGGCAAGCCTGAATGCTTCCATGACGGGACTGTATTGTTCGTTGGCAGCCATGGGTTGCAAAAAAAAAGCAGCGCAAATGCGCTGCTCTTTGGAACCTGCGATAAGTCTTTTTGGTCGATCATTGATTTTAGCGCGACCAGAAAGCGGGCGTTACTGTTGTTGAGGTGCTTCTTACCAGGGTGACAGCGGCGCTTTGCCGAAATATCAAAGTTCCCCCACTGGCATCCGGACCGGCACCACTCCAGGTGTAATCGCCACCCAGGTGAGTATCCACAAGCGCGAACAGAACCACATCGTCTTGGTAGCCATCACCTATTTTCTGGTTGGACCAGGTCAACGTTTCGCGACCGTTGAGTTCGGCGATCCCGGCATCGATGCCCTTTTGTCTTGCGCTTTCATCCAGGCTTATGTAGCGAGGGATGGCCACCGCCGCTAAAATGCTCAAAATCACCAAAGTGGCGATGATTTCAAGCAATGTAAACCCTTTGTCTACACTAGAATCATCCATTCTCGGTAAATAAAGCACGAAAACAGGCCAATAGATCAACTACCGACGCCATACTGCCGGTTGCCCGGTCGTCGACACCTCACGGGTCAAGGTAACCCCTTGATTTTTAAATGTGAGTGTCCCCCCAGTGTTGGTTAGGGAACCGCCCCAGGTGTAATCGTTGCCAAGGTTATAATCTACCGAGGGAGCGCTGGTGTGGGCAGCGCTTCCAAATACTTGGCCGTCACCCTCATATCCGGTGGCGGAAATTTTGTGATCGGCCCAGGTCAGGCTTTCGCGCCCATTGAGTTCCGATATGCCGGCGTCGATGGCTTTTTCTTTGGCGTTGACTTCCAGATCGATGTAGCGCGGCACGGCCACCGCTGCCAAAATCCCCAGTATGATCAACACGGCAATAATTTCGACGAGGGTAAACCCCTGTTCATTGTTAAATGTGGATCGTTTCATCATAACCCTTGCTCCTTCCTTGGTATGCCCAAATTTATTGTATTGAATCAACTCGCTGATCCTATAGCAGAATCCCCCTTTACGCGAATCGCGGACGCTGTCTGGCAAATAGCTGCACAAATGGTGCCAAAAAACCGGCGTGCACGTTTTGTTGAATTTATATTGAGTAATTTTAGTAGCTTAAAATTATATTACGCAAACTGGTGCCCTGGGTGATGGCGCTATTTGACTCCCATTCTACAAAATGTGAAGCTTTATAGCAAGATGAAGCATCAAATATCGTTGTTTTTAATGCTTTTAACATCGATGCCATACTTCTTAATACGGTGCCACAGGCTGCGTTGATTGATTCCCAGAAGCTCAGTGGCTCTAACCTGGACACCACCGGTTTTGCGAAGGGCCTCGATGATCATGCTTTTTTCGATTTCTTTGAGGCGTTCATCCAGCGGCTGGTTGGCAGCGGGCAGTGAAACACTGTTGGTGTCGCTGTTGTTGAAAACACCGGTGATTTTGGCGGGCAGCTGGGCAGGTTCGATAAACCCGTTTTCAGCGATGACGGAGGCACTTTCAATGACGTTTTTAAGTTCGCGGATATTTCCGGGCCAGCCGTAGGCCATGATCATTTGCAAGGCCACCGAGGAAATGTCCACCTTTTTGGAAAGATTCTGCAAAAAATATTCGACCAGCAATGGAATGTCTTCCTTGCGCTCACGTAATGGAGGCAAATGAAGTGTAAAAACATTCAGGCGATAGTACAAATCCTCTCTGAACTGTCCCTCCTGCACCATTTTTTCTAGATTCTGGTTGGTCGAGGCAATAAAGCGCACGTTGACTTTGATGGTGCTGCTGCCGCCGACACGGTAAAACTCCTTTTCCTGAAGGACGCGCAGTATTTTAGACTGCAGATTTACAGGCATATCGCCGATTTCATCCAAAAAAATCGTTCCCTGGTTCGCCATGTCGAATTTTCCGGGTTTGAATTTGGTGGCCCCGGTAAATGCGCCTTTTTCATGGCCAAAAAGCTCGCTCTCCAAAAGCTCTTCAGGGATGGCAGCGCAATTCAATTTAATGAAGGGCTTGTTCTGGCGATCGCTATTTTGAAAAATACTGGTCGCGACCAGTTCTTTGCCGGTGCCGCTCTCTCCCAGGATGAGAACCGTCGAATCTGTGGGCGCGACTTTTTTGATCAGGCCCAGCAGGCCCCGCATTGCCAGGCTCTCACCGATAATGTCCGGGAAAAAATGGCGGGCGTCCATACGGCTGAGAACCGATGTGACTCGATCAAACACGCTTGCAAATTGATCGATTTGATTCGTCGACCAGCTTTTATCGGTATCGTTTTTTTCGCCCGAGAGCGTGGCCAGTTTGCGTGCTTTTTCGACAAACCGCTCGACCGGTTTCATGATAAAGCGAACCAGCACAAAACCGGTGGCAAAGGCGATGGCTCCCAGAATGATAATCAGCCAGAAAACCGGTTGAGCCGGGTCCGAGCCTCCCGCCAGGCCGTATTTGGTCAGGCGAAAAGAGAGGATGGCCGCCAAAACTGTCAGTCCGGTGATAATAAAAGGGATAATGATATAAAGGCTGATGTAAAACCGAGATTGTCGCATCTTCTTTAGGGTTCAGAGGTTCAAGGGTCAAAGGTTCAGGGTTCAAGGTTCAAGGGTTAGGTCTTTGCTCGGAGGCTGGAAGGCTATGAGGCTGGAAAGCTCAAAAGCGTAAGCACCAATGAGTTTGCAGCCTTCCAGGCTTCGCAGCTTCCAAGCATCCCGGCATCCCAGCTTTTCCGCGAACCAGCGGCCAGCCGCCAGAAGCCCGCAACCAGCGGACATCGCTGATAACCCTTGAACCCTGAACGCAGAACCCTGAACCTTGGAACCTTTACCTAGCAATCAGCGTCAGGTCCCACATCGGCAAAAATATCGCCAGTGCGAAAAACCCGACCACCGCTGCCAGTCCGACCGTCAACAGCGGGCCAATCGCCTCCGACATCTTTTTCATGGCATATTCCACTTCTGTGTCGTAGTGACTGGCCACTTCCTGCATCATGGTTTCCAGGTTGCCGGACTCCTCGCCGATGGCCACCATGTTAATCAGCATCGGTGTGAAGTATCTGGCTTCACTCAAGGGACCGGCGATGCCCCGCCCTTCGGCAAGGCGATCTTTGATACTCTCTAGTTCGGATCCGATGGCGGCATTGCCGATAGTGTCCGTTAAAATGTCCATCGAATCCAGCACATCCACGCCGCTGGCCATCAGGATGGAAAAAATACTGGCAAATCGCGACACCGCGCTTTTGATAAACAGGGGGCCAATCAGCGGGATTTTCATCAAGAGGGTATCGCGCATGAATTTGCCCTGGCGGGTCCGCAGGTAATAGAACAAAAGCACGCCAACCGCGATGACAGCACCAATGACAAAGTACCAGTAATCGGCCAATAATTCGTAGAGGAAAATGCAGATCTGGGTTGGCAGGGGCAATTCCAGACCGGCACTTTTAAAAATACTGGCAAATTTGGGGATGACCTGGGTTATCAGGATCAAAAATGCGGTGAACAAAAAGACGACCACAATGACCGGGTATGTCAACGCTGATTTGATATCCGATTTAACCTGATTTTCGTGTTCGATGATATAGGTCAGGCGGTCCAAAACCTCCGGCAGGGCCCCGCTGGCTTCACCGGCTCGAATCATGCTGCAATACAAGGGCGAAAACACTCTGGGATGTTTACTGAAGGCATCATACAGACTGGCCCCTTCTTTGATATCCTGGTGCATTTTACCGAGAACGCCTCGCAGCCGGGGATTTTCAGTTTGTTGTTCCAGGATCTCAAGCATGTTGATCATGGATACCCCGGCGTTAAACATGGTTTTGAACTGTTTGGTGAAAAGGATCAACTCGGGCGCTTTGACCGGAGACAATAGCTCCCGGAGTTTGGACATCTGAAACCCGCTCAGGGCCGCCTGTTCAGCCTTAACCCGGGTGGGAATATAGCCCCGGGCGGCCAGCATGCTGTTGGCACTTTCCAGAGAATCGGCTTCTATTTCACCGGATGTGGTGGCTCCGGTTTCAGTAATCGCCTCATATTGAAATTTGGGCATGGTCACCTCGTTGTGGGTTCAGAGGTTCAGGGTTTAGAGGTTCAGGGTTCAAGGGTTCAATAGTTAACAGAGCTAGAATCTTGTTAGATTATATTTTATTTGCCCCACAGCTTGAATTGATTAGTTTAAACCGAACAATAGAACGAATTAAACCCATCAACCCTCTTAACTCAAAAATGAATCGCCTTAAATCAAACGCACGAACGTTGAACCTTTGAACGCTGAACCCGGAACCTTAGCTAAAATAGAACGGCTGAAGCAGCCTCCTCCAGGGTAGTGATGCCTTTGATGGCTTTTTCAGCCGCATTTTCCTTTAAGGACGTAAAATTTCCAGACTTCAGCGCTGCCAGATGAATGGCATGCGATGACTGTCGCTTTAAGATCAAATCCTTGATTTCGTCATCGATGGTCATGACTTCATACACGCCGGTACGACCCTTATAACCGGTGTGCATGCAGTTAAAACAGCCTTTACCCTGTACAAAATTTGCTCGAATCTTGTTATCAATTCCCCAGGATTTTAGGACTTCCGTTGAAGGTTCGTAATTGGTCATGCAGTTCGGGCAGACCTTGCGCACCAGCCGCTGGGCAAAAGAGACTGTCATGGTTGACGATACCAGGAACGGTTCGATGCCCATGTCGATAAAGCGGGTGATGGCTCCGGCGGCATCATTGGTATGCAGGGTGCTGTAAACCATGTGGCCTGTCAGAGCAGCCTGCACGGCCAGGGAGGCGGTTTCCGTATCGCGGATCTCCCCCACCATAATAATGTCGGGGTCCTGGCGCAGAATTGAACGCAAACCACTGGCAAAGGTCATGCCGGCCTTACGGTTCAGCTGCACCTGCCGAATTTTTTCGATGCGATACTCAACCGGGTCCTCCACGGTGATGATGTGAACTTCGGGCTGATTGATTTTCTTTAATATCGAATACAGGCTGGTGCTTTTGCCGCTTCCGGTGGGCCCGGTACTGAGAATCATGCCATGCGGCTTAA
>JASFJF010000186.1:0-7543 GCA_050122255.1 Desulfobacterales bacterium | reverse complement strand
CTCTTAGCCTGGGCTGCAAATTCATCGATGATGGGCGTTACGGCCCCACAAGTCGGGCACCAGGGTGCCCAGGCAAACAGCAGCACCGGCAGCGGAGATTTCATCACTTTATGCTCAAAATTGCTGTCGGTAATCATCAACGGCTGAGGCACGTATAGTTCTTCGGTTCTTAAAGCCACGCCGCACCTGCCGCACCTGGCGCCGGCATCAATTTTAGCAGCCGGGATTTTATTTTTCGTCCCGCATTCCGTGCAGCGCAACCTGACGGCTTCTCCCGCAACGGTTTTTTTCTGATCCGTCGGCAGGGCTGTACGGCACTTACCGCACCTGGCAACTTTGCCGGTCTTTTCAGCCGGTATGCGATTGGCCGCTCCACATTCGACGCAACGAACAATATGATAATTTGACTGATCCATCGATATCACCCATTTGATGTATAAACTTTTTATACAATAAGGACTCCGATACTCAAGTAAAGGTCGACCTTTTGATCCAATTTTTTTAACCGCGATACATTTCCGTTTATTCAGCAACCATTACCGAGTGCCTGACTAAGACATCACCCCATAAGCCTTCAGCTTTTTATGCAGGGTTTTGCGAGTGATGCCCAGGCGGCGGGCGGTCTCGCTTTTATTGCCGCCGGCGGCCTCGAGCGTGCTTAAAATGGCTGTCCTTTCGATTTCTTCCAGAGGCATATCCCCTTTCAAATAAAGTCGGGCCGTATCATTAGAATTCTGATCGATCGTTTCAATCATAAACGCAAAGTCGCTAGCATCCAGATATTGGGTTCGCGCTAATACAACCGCGCGTTCGATTGCGTTCATCAATTCACGTACATTTCCTGGCCAATCATAGCGGATTAAATGGTCCATAGCTGTGGGTGTAAATCCTTTGATCTCTTTGCGATTTTTGGCGGCAAATTTTTCTAAAAAATGCTGGGCCAGAAGGGGTATATCTTCCTTTCTATCCGGTAATGGCGGTACTTCAAGTTCAACCACATTCAAGCGATAGTAAAGATCTTCGCGAAACGCACCTTTATGAATTTGCTCTTTAAGATCCTTGTTGGTGGCAGCAACCACTCTTACGTCAACCTGAATCGTATCTTCACCGCCAACGCGGTTGAATTCTCTTTCTTGCAAGGCCCGCAGTAATTTTACCTGCATCATCAGCGACATTTCGCTGACTTCATCCAGAAGCAGCGTGCCGCCATGGGCCTGGGAAAAGCGCCCGTCTTTGCGGCGGTCGGCCCCGGTAAAGGCGCCTTTCTCGTGCCCGAAAAGCTCGGATTCCAGAAGCGTTTCCGTAATGGCGGCACAATTAATTTTAACAAATGGGCCGTCTTTTCGCATACTGTTAAAATGAATCGCACCGGCAATCAGTTCTTTGCCAGTGCCGGATTCGCCTGAAATCAATACGGTGGCTTCAGATGCCGCCACCTGCGCTACGGTCCCTAAAAGTGCTCGCATCGCAGGGCTTTTCCCAATAATGTTTTGGCTGTCAAATGTTTGTTCCAGTGTTTCACGCAGGATCCGATTTTCTTCTTTGAGCCGCGTGTGCTCCATGGCTCGATCAATGGTCAGGCGCAGTTTGTCAAAATCCAGCGGTTTGGTCAGGTAGTCGTGGGCGCCCTGTTTCAATGCGGCTATCGCAGTTTCAACTGTTGAGTAGGCGGTCATCATAATTACGGGTATAGCCGGATTAACCGATTTGATGGTTTCAAGAGCTTCTAAGCCGGAAACTTTGATCATGCGAATATCCATTAACACCAGATCAAATGCAGCGGCTTTTACTTTTTCAATTGCAGTCGACCCGTCATCTGCTTCTGTGACGGCGTAGCCCCAACCACTGATGAGCGTGTTGAGCATCGTTCGGTGCGCGTGATCGTCATCGACAACTAATACGGTAGATTTAGCTTTCATATTTGAATTTGCTTCGCATTCAGGAATTTGTGCTGCGAGCTTTATTATGGCTCAGCTGGTTGAATTTTTAATTCCTGTTATAGAAACCGGAATTGTTACACTGAAACTTGCTCCCTTACCTGGGTCGCTTGTCACTTTTATAGTGCCACCCATGGCCTCGACGATATTATAAACGATGGCTAACCCCAAACCGGTCCCACTGGATTTGGTCGTAAAATAAGGATCGAAGACCCTGGTAAGATGTTCAGGGCTGATCCCACGGCCGGTGTCAGAAACCGTAATATGGATGTCACCCGTTTTAATATCTGATGAAAAATCCACAGTGAGATTTCCGCCATCTCCCATGGCATCCATGGCATTCAGGTATAGATTCAGCAGAATCTGGTTGGTGCGATCCGGATCGACTCGGACATCATCTACCCGGGCATTATCTTGGATGCTAATGGTAATTTTTTTCTCAACTGCCCGGTCTTCAATCAGTTTCAGAGAGTCAGCGATCAACGCCCGTAGTGAAACCGGTTGTGATTCTACCGATATGGGCCTGGAGAGCTCCAGAAGCTGTCCCACAACCCGGTTGAGGCGATCGACTTCCTGGATCATGATCGCCGCGGTCTGCTGGTCCTGGGGTCGATCCGTATATCTTTCTTTAAAATAGGTGGCGAATCCCTTAATGGAGCTTAGGGGATTACGTATTTCATGAGCCACTCCGGCCGCCAGGCGACCCAGCGAGGCCAGTCGCTGGCTGCGCGCGACCTGCCGCCTGAGTGCGCGCACCTCGGTTAGATCTTTAAACAGCAGGACATTGCCCACAAAAACACCGTGCTCATCCAGAATGCTGCTGGCTGCGACTTCCAATGGAATCGTTTTGCCGTGAACGATTGTGCATTCAATTTCCTTTTCAATGACGTCATTATGTGTCCGGGAAGCGTTGATTTCTTCCTGAAGTTTTGCGGGCAGTAATTCCTGGGCTGCCTGGCCGATGACTTCGGTCGTCGAAAGCTGCAGGATGGATGCTGCGTCCTTGTTGAACGCCGCAATTTTACCCTGATGATCCAAAGCCAGTAAACCGATGGGCACATTTTCTACGATGTTGTCTGAAAAGGCTTTTATCCGGGAAAGGGATGCCTGAGTCGCACGATAGCTTTGTACTAAAAACAGAAGCGTAAAGCCGGCAAATCCCACCAACAGGAGAATGGCGCCCATGATTACGGCATGCCGCACATCTGCCCTGTGGGCTTCTTCAATGGATTGCATGTCTAGCCCCACGAATATAATCTGGGCTGATTGCGGATTATTTTCGTTATCCTGCCCTGCCGATGGCGACTGGCGGCGCATCATCAGCATGTGGCGGCGCATCATGCCCCTCCCCCCCGAGGGGGCGGAAGGTATAAATTTGCGGTACACCTCAAATACTTTTTGCCCATCGGTACGGGTAATTTGGCGCCACTGCAGGTTTTTGGCGCCGGATATTTTTTTAAGGTCTAATCCAGCACCATGATTGCGCCCGATTTGCTCGGGGCTGTTATGTGCAATGGCTTTTCCGGTTTGATCGGTCACCATCAGATAAGCGATATCGGGCTGTTGAGCCGTTTCGGCAAGCAGTTGTTGAAGTTGAAATCCGCCCCATTGCCGGCCCATCATTCCGGTCCGGGTGCCGGCTTCAAATGATCGGATCAAGGCAGCCCCCTTTTCCATAAGCAGATGAGTGCTTTTTTCCTTCTGGCGGTTGATGTTTGCAAGGCTACTAAAGACCACCATGGGCAGCAATACGGCGACGGCTCCTATTAATATCCAGGGCGGGATCCCGGTCCAGAATTTTCTGTTTTTTGAGCGATCAAGCATGTCGAAATTCTAAAGCAAATCACATACCACTGTATCAGCTTTATTGAGCTAAAGTGCCTATATTGAAAATTCTCACGTAAAGGCGCCGCCTATATCTAAGAATGTCGATATGTTTTTAAGCTTAGCGGATTTGCGAGCGTATGGGCCGCATCAAAGTTTACATTTATATTCAGGTACAGTCGTTTTAGACGCGATGGACTTGTGTACAAAGTACCCAATTATTCTAACCCGGCTGGATAGATAGTATCCATTATTTGGCTGTATTCAACCGCAAAATCTAAAATTGATAAACACCCAATCAAGCTACCACTTAAATTAACATATCAATATCAATAGATTATAAATTCTACAGTTCATATTGTCGCTTTTGGCACGCGACTTGCCATATGAGCTTAGTAAAAATTAAAGGCCTTTGATCAATTTCATTAGCAAATAACCAACAACCAATAACAATCCAAAATTTCATTAGAAATTTTGGCTCACGGAGGTAAAAAATGAGTTTTGACAAAACAGGTAAAATTGTTACGGTCGTTATCCTTGTGGCTGTTTTTGCAATTTCAGCGACTTCGTTTGCCGGCTGGGGACGCGGCGGCGGCAGGGGCGGGGGCGCATACTGCTGGGGTCAGGGCGCAGGTTACGGGTCAAGAGGTTATGGAGGACAGGGCTATCAGAGCAACCTGAGCGAAGAAGAAATGACGAAGCTCAATCAAGAAAGGAAGGCCTTTTTTGAAGCCACCTCCGATCTAAGGGAAAAATTGTATCAAAAAGAGCTCGAGCTGCGCAGCGAGCTGGCCAAACCGGAACCGGATGCCAAAAGAGCTGCCGGGATTCAGAAGGAAATATCCGGTCTTAATAGCGAACTTGATCAAAAACGGCTTGATCATCGCATTAAGATGCGAAAGGATTTTCCCCAATTCGGATTTCGGGGCCAGGGATATGGCCGCGGCGGCCGCGGAATGGGCCGCGGCATGTACGGCGGTGGTGATTGTTATGGTGGTGGCGGTTGTTGGAATTAATCCCGCAATTTAAATCGTGAAAACATCAAACGGGGGCATTTTGTCCCCCGTTTGATTACTATCGGCCATTTTTGCAAATCAAAAATGTTTAGCATCAATGCTATATTCCTATCGGCATCAATTTTTCATACTTGACTCAGCAGCCCTTTTTCATTATTTACCTACTGATGCCTAACATTGCCTCCTTTTTTTAACCAGCTTCCAACCGCATATGAAAGCATTGGCCTTTTTGAAGATAGAACGGGCCTGATGCAAGATGATTTTCTTAATTGCTCATATTCAATTAACAATTTTCAAATATCAAATCTGCATGCCTTTCTTTTGCAAAGTGAATCGGATCGGTCATTTATACCGATCTTGCATACAGGATCTCTACTTGACATCATTCATGTTTCAAATCTCACCAACAAAAAGCAAGAAAGGAGGACACAATGAGAAAGAAGATCCTGGCGACAACCGTTTTAGCCATTTTTGCACTGGGACTGCTGCTTTTGCCGCCCTTTACCGGGCAATTACAGGCAGCGGATAAAATCGGCTGGGTCGGTCCCGTTTACAAGGAATTATCCGCCAGTCTGAACAAAGGTTTCAAAGAATACTATAAAAAGACCTACGGCAAGGACTTGGAAATCACATTCGTACGGCCGGGCGGATGGCCGGTTTGCGTGGACAAAGTCAGAGCCTGGGGCGGCAAACCAGATGCCGATATCTTCCTGGGTGCCGGCGCACCGGCGCATGAAGTTTTGAAACAGGAAGGCCTGATTGTCCCCTACCGTCCCAAGGATTCGGATAAGGTGCCTGCCGACTGGCATGGTATGAAGGTCAAAGATGCAGAAGATTACTGGACCTGTTTTGCTCCCTGGATCGTTACCAATTTGTACAACGAAAAGGTTTTGAAGAAGCTACGGCTGCCGCCGCCCAAAACCTGGCACGACCTGCTCAATCCCATTTACCGCGGTAACATCGTGCACACCCTTCCTTACGCGTCCGGCACCATGCATGAAACCATTGAAATTCTTTTGCAGGCCTTTGGAGAAGAAGAGGCCTGGCGCTATCTTAGATTGCTGGCCGCGCAGCTATCCCGTTTTTCCACCGGCAGCACCGATACGACGCAATTGACAGCCCGTGGCGAAGTTCCCATGGGAATTGCCCAGCCGCAGATGAACGCCATGGCGGCGCGCAAAGATGGTTTTCCGGTACGGGATTTGCTGCCGGAAAAAACCATCCTGGTTCCCGAGGCCGTGGCGCTGCTCAAAGGTGCGCCCAACGAAGAAGTTGGCAAAATTTTTCTGGACTGGCTGTTTAGCATGGAAGGGCAGAAATACGTTTTGGAGGGCCGCTACTTTGCAGCCAGAACGGATCTTAATTTTTCCGATTTAGAAAAAGAAGGTTTCGAAATGGCCACTCATGCCAAAAAGGCCCTGGGTGTTGATTCCTTCTGGGATTTGAAAGTCGACTTCATCGAATATGACCTGGATTTAGCGACCAAACGCTGGGACGAAGTCAACAAGAAATATGAAATGGAAATTTATCGCAAGTGGGGTGAGCTTAAAGGCAGCCTGTTTTTGATCGAAGAAGTTGAGGGCGAAATCGAGGCGGCCAAAGCCCAGCAAAAGGATGTAACTGCTGCTGAGGCCAAAATTAAAGAGGCTCGCAGGCTTTTTGAGGTCGACGGTGCCTATGCGGCTGCCCGCCTGGCGGCCACCGAAGCCCGTGCGGTATCCGCTTCTGTCGTTGCCGCTGCGGCTCCTGCTGCCACTCCGGCACCTGCCGTAACGCCTAAAATGGAAATTCCGATTGGCATAATCCTGCTGCTGGCGTTGGCCCTCCTTGTTTCAGTGGTTGCATTTATCGTTGCATTGCGACGGCGGCATGATTAACGAAATTTCGGTCAATAGCCGTTTGTGCATTGTGTATTGAAACACAGGCCCGCCCTGTTAAAAGTTGCGCTATCATTTTTAGGAAGACCTTACAGGGCGGGCCATCGCCAGTTCATTCGCCCCGCAACAGGCATGAAAGGATGTGAAATGTCGCGCGGCAACATCTCTCTGGCAGCATTACTGTGGTTGATCATCGCCTTCTTTGTGATTTATCCACTCTCATTTCTGGTGGTGGAGAGCTTTAAGATATCCGCCACCGGCGGTTGGGGCCTCAACAATTACATCGAATTTTTCAAAGACACCTATTACCTTAAAACCTTTGGCAATACTCTGCTGCTGAGCACGCTGCTGCTGGTGACAACCACCGTGTTCGGCGTACCCCTGGCATACATCCTGGCGCGTTATCGCCACCGGGGCAAGACGATTTTCACTGCCCTGATCCTGTTGCCGATTGTCCTGCCGGCCTTTGCCGGTGTTTTTGCATTCATCATCTTTTTCGGCAAATATGGAACCATAAATCTGCTGCTGATGGATTACGGGCTGATCGAGGAGCCCATCAACTTTATCTATGGGCGCCACGGGCTGGTGTTTATTCAGGCCCTGCACATGCTGCCCTTTATCGTTCTGGGCCTTTCCGCCGGTTTTACCAACATTGATCCCGCCTTTGAGGAAGCGGCTGAAGTCGAGGGCGCCAGCGGTGTTCGGCGCTTTTTCACCATCACGTTGCCGCTTTGCACGCCCAGCTATATGGCCGGCGCCGTACTCGTGTTCCTGTGGCCTTTCACAGACTGGTTAACGCCCTTGATTCTGGGTCAGGTCGACTATTTGCCCTCGGTGTCCTATATCAACATTGCTTATCACTTCACCGATGTGCACCGTAAATACATGG